>JAJZZU010000120.1 GCA_021797365.1 Pseudomonadota bacterium
AACGTCCTCGACGTCCTGATGTACCTATTCGAAAACTATATGGACGAGGGGCCCGATTTCCAACCCGACCAGGAGTCTCTGGCCGATGAGCTGGCGCAGGCCGGGTTTCCCAAGGCTGAGATCGTCAAGGCCTTTGCATGGCTCGAAGGGCTCGCGGCCCTGAGGAGCAGCGAGGCCTCCTCGCCCGCCAATGCCTCCCTGAAGTCCCTGCGTGTGTATTCCGAGGACGAGCACAAGAAGATGGACACGGCCGCGCGCGGCTTCCTGCTGTTTCTGGAGCAGGGCGGGGTTCTTGATGCGGCCGCGCGCGAGCTCGTCATCGATCGCGTGATGGCGCTCGAGACGGATGAGATGGACCTGGAGCAGATGAAATGGATCATTCTGATGGTGCTCTTCAATCAGCCGGGTCAGGAACAGGCTTATGCCTGGATGGAGGACTTGGTGTTTAACGAAACCCAGGGCGCCCTCAACTAGAGTTTCCTTCCCCAGGAAATCGCCGGGTGGCGTTCGCACTTCCCAAGGCCCATAGTGCCCCAACTCGTGTACCGTTACTGCCTGAAGACGCATGACTAAGAATCTCATCATTGTCGAGTCGCCCGCCAAGGCCAAGACGATGGGCAAATATCTGGGCAAAGGCTTCACGGCCTTGGCCTCGTACGGCCATGTGCGCGACCTCATACCGAAAAAGGGCGCCGTCGACACGGATCATGACTTCAGCATGAAGTACGAGGTCATCGAGAAGAATCGCAAGCACATTGACGTCATCATCAAGGCCATGAAAAAGGCCGATGTCCTCTATCTCGCCACCGACCCGGACCGCGAAGGCGAGGCCATATCCTGGCATCTCTATGAAATCCTGAAAGACGAGGGCCTGCTGGGGGACAAGCCGGTGCATCGTGTGGTGTTCCACGAGATCACGAAGGGCGCCATCCAAAAGGCGGTCGCCGAGCCGCGTGCGCTTTCCGAGAATCTCGTCAACGCCCAGCAGGCGCGCCGCGCCCTCGATTATCTGGTCGGCTTCAACCTCTCGCCCCTGCTCTGGAAGAAGGTGCGCCGCGGGTTGTCGGCAGGTCGCGTCCAGAGCCCGGCCTTGCGCCTGATCGTGGAGCGCGAGGAGGAGATCGAGCGCTTCGTGGAGCGCGAGTATTGGACCATTGACTCGGAGATGGAGGCCTCAGGGCAGGCCTTCCGGGCCCGGCTCATGATGCTTTCCGGGGAGCGCCTCGACCAGTTCGCGGTGACCGACGCCACACGTGCCGCCGAGGTCGAGGCGCGTCTCAAGGACGGCGCGCGCGACGGGCACTACCGCGTGCGCGCCGTGGAGCGCAAGCAGCGTCGGCGCAATCCAGCCCCACCCTTCACGACCTCTACGCTCCAGCAGGAGGCCGCGCGTAAGCTGTATTTCACGGCCCAGCGCACCATGCGCACCGCGCAACAGCTCTACGAAGGCGTGGCGATCGAAGGCGAGACCGTGGGCCTGATAACGTATATGCGCACGGATTCCGTGACCCTGGCGCAGGATGCGCTGACCGAGATCCGCGGCGTGATCGCCGAGCGCTTCGGGGCCGACAAGCTGCCGTCTGCCCCCCATGTCTACAAGACACGATCCAAGAACGCCCAGGAGGCCCATGAGGCCATAAGGCCGACCTCGGTGGGTCGTGCGCCGGAGGACCTGCGCCCCTTCCTGACCCCCGAGCAACTGAAGCTCTACGATCTCATCTGGCGCCGCACCATGGCCTGCCAGATGATCCCCGCGGTCCTCGATACCATGGCCGTGGACCTCGAGGCCGGCCCCGGCGATATCTCGCGCGCGACCGGTTCGGTGGTGCTCGTGCCGGGCTTCATGACGGTCTATCAGGAAGATGCCGACGACAAGAAGGGGGAGGAGGACGAGTCGGACCGGTTGCTCCCAGACATGCGCGAAGGCGAGCGCATCGCCTTAAAGGAGATCCATAAGGAACAGCATTTCACCGAGCCGCCGCCGCGCTATTCGGAGGCGAGCCTGGTGAAGACCCTGGAGGCCTTCGGGATCGGCCGCCCCTCCACCTATGCGACCATCATCCAGACCTTGCAGCAACGCGAGTACGTGGTACTGGACAAGCGTCGCTTCAAGCCCACCGACGTCGGGCGGGTGGTGAATAAATTCCTCGCCCAGCACTTCGAGCGCTATGTCGATTACGATTTCACGGCGCGGCTCGAAGACGACCTGGATGCAGTCTCGCGCGGCGAGAAGGAGTGGGTCCCCTTGTTGCGCAACTTCTGGTCGGAGTTTCATCGCCAGGTGAGCGACAAGGAGGACGCAGAGCGCCCAGGCGTGGAGGTCCTTGCCGAGACCTGCCCGCAATGCCATAAGCCGCTGTCCAAGCGCCTTGGGCGTAACGGCTATTTCATCGGCTGCACCGGTTACCCCGAGTGCGATTACACGCGCAACCTGGGCGAGGAGGCCGAGGCGCCGGCGGCCGAGGTGATTCCGGACCGCGTCTGCCCGTTGTGCGCAAGCCCGCTCGTGATCAAGCGTGGCCGCTATGGGCGCTTCATAGGTTGCAGCAATTATCCGAGTTGCCGTCACATGGAGCCCCTGGAGAAGCCCAGCGACACCGGGGTGACCTGTCCCGAGTGCCGCCAGGGTACGCTCCTGAAGCGCAAATCCCGATACGGCAAGATCTTCTATTCGTGCTCGCGTTATCCGGATTGCAAGTACGCGGTCTGGAATCCCCCGCTCGCCGAGCCCTGCCCGCAGTGCGGGCACCCGATCCTGACGATAAAGACCACCAAGCGGCGAGGCACCGAGAAGGTGTGCCCGCAGAAGGAGTGCGGCTACAGCATCCCCTGTCCGGAGTGCGCCGAGGGCGGTCCCTGACCGGGCATCGGGGATCGGGAATAAGGGCCGCCCGCGGGACGTCCTTATTCGCGGGTGGTGCTAGGCGGGGTTCGATGGATAGGCGCGCGGTGCTTGCGGTAGTCGTGGCGGTCCTGTGTCTGGGGGCCATGCCGATCCCGGCGGCGGCCCGCCCGTTGGCGCCGAATCAGGCCTTCCGGTTCCACGCCGCCATCGTGCACGGCGCGCTGAAGGTGCGCTGGACTGCTGCCCCCGGTTACCACATCTACCGCAGTCGCGTGCATCTCGCGGTGGCGCCGCGCAGCGTGCGTCTGGCCCCGTTCCATCTCCCCAAGGGCCGATGGGTCAACGACCCGGCCTTCGGCCATCAGCAGGTCTATGAGGGCCGGACAGTACTGACCATCCCATTCGTGCAGGCGCCGGGGGGACGCATGGTGCGGGTCACGTCGCGCTATCAGGGCTGCGCGAATGCCGGGATTTGTTATCCGCCGCTCGCCAAGACTGTGGTCCTCAAGATCCCTGCCGCCGGCATCGGCCCGCGATCGTCTCCGCCTGCGGCGTTGACCCCGGTGTCGTCGGTCGCCGCTTCGCCCCCCAGAATCACGCCACCCTGGGGCACCCTGGTCTTGTTTCTGGCCGCCGGGCTCGGGCTTGCGTTCACCCCCTGCGTCTTTCCCATGATCCCGATCCTGTCGGCGACCATCGTCGGTCAGTGCCGGGGGCGCGCGCGCCCCCTAACCCTGTCCCTTGCCTATGTGGTGGGCATGGCTGCGACCTATACCACAGCCGGCATCATCGCCGCGCTCACCGGGCACTATGTCCAGGCGGCCTTCCAGAACCCCTGGGTGCTGTCGGCCTTCAGCGCCCTGTTCGTGGTCCTGGCGCTGTGCATGTTCGGGCTCTATGACCTGCAGATGCCGCGTGCAGTCCAGGAGCGCCTGGGCCGTTACGGCCAAGGCGGCCAGGTGCTCGGCACCCTGGTGCTGGGGGTATTCTCGGCCTTGATCGTGGGCCCGTGTGTGGCCGCGCCCCTGGCCGGGGCGCTTTTGCTCATCTCGCGCACCGGGGATGTGGTCTTTGGCGGCCTTGCGCTCCTCGCCTTGAGCATCGGCATGGGCCTGCCGCTGCTTGCCATAGGGACCTCCGCCGGCCATTTCCTGCCCAAGGCTGGCCCGTGGCTCGACAAGATCCGCGCCGTCTTTGGGCTACTCATGATCGCGGTGGCGATCTGGCTCGAAGGCCGCATCCTGCCCGGCCCTGTGACGCTCGGGCTATGGGCGTTGTTGGCCATCGTCGGCAGCGTGGCGCTTGGGGCCCTGGAGCCCCTGAAGTCCGGTTCCCCCGGCGCGGCCAGCCTTATGAAGGGCCTGGGGGTGGCGATTCTCGGCTACGGCCTGGTGCTCGGTGTGGGGGCCCTGTCGGGGGCCAGCGATCCGCTCGCCCCGCTTGCGCGCCTGTCTACGAGCGGCCCGCGTCCTGTCGCGGGCCCGCGCCTCACGTTCCGCACGATCCATGGCGTACGCGGCCTGAAGGCAGTCCTCGCCGGCGCCCATGGGCGCCCCGTACTGGTGGATTTCTGGGCCTCATGGTGCGTGCAATGCCGGCGCATGGACGACAACACCTTTCACGACCCGCGCGTCGTGACGGCCTTGCGTTCGCTGGTCCTGGTGCGCGCCGACGTGAGCCAAGATAATGGCCGGGCCCGGCGCCTGCTGGCCCATGTGCAGGCCTTTGGGCCGCCCACCCTCGTCTACTTCAATCGTCACGGGGCGCGGGTCGGGGAATGGCCGGGTTATGAGGGGCCGCACACCCTTCTGGCCCATATCACGCGGCCGGACTCGGCGCACGCGGGCCTATCGCACCGACTATCGGCCGATATCGTCAATTGAGGCATGGCGGCCGTCGCGTCGCGGCGTCCGCCAGAGGGGGAAGGCATGGTATTACCGCGATGGCTGAAGATCGGGCTCGTGCTGGGCGCTTTCAGCGCCCCTGTGTGGGCGCATCGCCCGGTATCCGCCGCGAAGCAGGCCCACCGCCTGGTCCTGTATCGGGCCCTGAGGGATGCGGCTGGCATCACCGAGGGCCATGGCCGGCGTGTGGTCTACGACCTTTTCGATCCCAACTGCCCCTACTGCCACATCCTCTACGAGCATCTGCAGGGCCTGATCAAGCCCTATCACCTCACCGTCCATGAGATCCCGGTCGCCTATCTCACGCCGTCTAGCGAAGGTAAGGCCGCGGCCCTCCTTGAGGCGCCCGACAGGCGCGCGGCCCTGCGCGCGGCGCAGTCCCACTACTCCTGGAAGACCGGCAGCTCCATCGCCCCGCGACGGCCATCGGCGGCGGTGCGCAAGGAGCTCGCCTACAACCTGAAGCTCGATACGCGCATCGTGGGCTTTCCGCTGGTGCCGATCCTCGTCTACCAAAAGACCGACGGCACCATCCGCATCGTCAATTCCGGGGCGCCCCCGGTATGGGCCTTGAAACAGATGTTGGCGGGCATCAAGCAGTAGCGGGGTCGGCCTCGGTCCTGGGGTCGCGGTTCAAGAGCGCCGTGACCGCCGCCTGCGGGCTGCGTCCGGCGAACAGCACCTGACAGACCTGTTCTGTGATCGGCATGTCGACGCGGTGTTCGCGGGCCAGGGCGTAGACCTCGCGGGCGCTGGCAACGCCCTCCGCGGCCTGTCCGAGCTCGCCCAATATATCGCCCAGGGAGCGCCCGCCGGCGAGTGCCAGACCCACGCGGCGATTGCGCGACAGGTCATCGGTGCAGGTCAGGACGAGATCACCGACCCCGGAAAGGCCGATGAGGGTCTCGGCGCGCCCGCCAACCGCCGCCCCGAGCCGCAAAAGCTCGGCGAGCCCGCGGGTGATGAGCGCGGCGCGGGCGTTGGCCCCGAATCCCAGGCCGTCACTGATGCCGGCCGCGATCGCCAGCACGTTCTTCACCGCCCCGCCGATCTCGGCGCCTATGACATCGTCGCTCGTGTAGACGCGCAGGCGCTCGCTCCGGACCCACGAGGCCACGGTCTCGGCGACCACCGGATCCTGCGAGGCGATGGTCATTGCCGCCGGTAGCCCGGCCGCGATTTCGCGCGCGAACGTGGGACCGGTCAGCAGCGCGGCCGGCCGCCCCGGGCGCGCCTCGCTGTGAATCTCTGACAGGCGTTTGTGGGTTCCCGACTCCAGGCCCTTGGTGGCCCACGCCACGGTGGTGGCCTCGTCGCATAGCGGTGTTATTACGCGCAGGAGGGTTCGGAAGCCGCCGCTCGGGACCGCCAGCATGAGGCCGGCGGCGGTCCGGCACACCCGTTCCAGGTCGTTCTCGATCTCTAGATTGTCCGGGAAGCGAATACCCGGCAAGGCCGCGGTGTGGGCACGTTCGTGGGCGAGACGCGCCATGCGCGCCTCATCCGAACCCCACAGCACCACGCGCCGTCCCGAGCGCGCCATGGTGATGGCGAGGGCCGTTCCCCAGGCCCCCGCGCCCAGGACCCCTAGTGTCGCGTGCGCCCCATCCTCAATGGGCGCTGTGCCCATCTTGAATGTCGCCATCCTGCTTCTGTTGGTACAGCATCTCGAAGTTCACGGGATTGATGAGCAACTGCGGGAACCCGCCCTTGGAGACGAGATCGTTCACCACCTCGCGAGCAAACGGCAGCAGGATATTGGGGCAGGCGATCTCCAGGACCTTCTCGAGCTCGCTGTCGGGCACGCCGGTGATGCGAAACACCCCCGCCTGCTTGGTTTCTGTGAGAAAGGCCGTCCGTTTGTCCATGCGCGCGGTCACGGTCACCGCCAGCACCACCTCGTGCAGCCCTTCGGCCGGATTGACCGGGCTGTGCTCGATGCCGAGTTGCATGTCGACCTCCATGGCCGCCTTTTCCAGAAACACGGCGGGGACGTGCGGCGCCTCGAAGGAGATATCCTTTACGTAGATCTTTTCCAGGCTAAAAACGATTTCCGGGTCCGTGTTTTGATCCGCCACGAGGGCTCCTTACAGGATAGTTGAGGGTTGTCGTTTACCGGCGGTCACAGGCCAAGCAGGGGGTCGAGTTCCCCCCTTACATCCAGTTGCGCGAGTTCCCGGTAGCCTCCGATGTGACGGTCGCCTATGAAGATCTGCGGGACCGTGGTGGCGCCACGCGCGCGCTCGACCATTTCCCGGCGCCGCTCGGGCTGTTCGTCCACGCGGACCTTCTCGACCGGAACGCCCTTTTGTTCCAGCAGGCGCGAGGCCATCTGGCAATAAGGACATACCCCCGTAGTGTACATCAAGACCTTGGCCATAGAAGACCCTATGAGATAATGGGGAGGTTGGCGCTACGCCACGCCGACAGCCCGCCCGCGAGATTGCGGACATCGCTAAAGCCCGCCTTACGGAGTATTCCCGCGGCGCGCGCCGATCGCGCGCCGCTCGCGCAGCAGATGATGATCGGCTTCTCCTTGTATTTTTTCAGCTCCTGGCTGCGCGCCGCTACCTGCCCCAAGGGGATATTGATCGCCCGGGCAATATGTCCACTCGCGAATTCCTGCGGTTCACGCACATCCACGATCAC
>JAJZZU010000121.1 GCA_021797365.1 Pseudomonadota bacterium
CGATCATCACCGTGATGCTGCTCGTCACCTCCATCCTCATGATCTTCGTGATCCCGGTCTTCGCCCATCTCTTCGACAGCTTCGGGGCGACCCTCCCGGCGCTCACGCAGGCGGTCATCAGTATCTCAGACTGGATGCGCGGTCACTGGTATTTGGTGGTCTTCATCCCGATTGCCGCGGTCTGGGCCTTCATCATGGCCTATCGCAAGAGCCTGGGTTTTCGGACCCAGATCGATCGTATCTCGCTCAAGCTCCCGATCATGGGTGATGTCATCCTGAAGGGATCGGTGGCACGCTTCATGCGCACGCTCGCCACCATGCAGGCCGCCGGCGTCCCGATCAATGAGGCCCTGGAGACGTTGTCGCGAATCTCGAACAACGTCATCATCGAGCGCGCCGTGAATGCCGCCCGCGAGCGGGTTCTCGAGGGCGGTTTCATAACCGATTCCCTGAAGGAGAGCGGGGTATTTCCGGCCATGGCCGTGCATATGCTCGCCATCGGCGAACAGACCGGTGCGATCGAGGTCATGGCCGAAAAGGTCGCGGATTTCTATGAGGGAGAGGTGAGCGAGACCGTAGCGCGCATGTCGACGCTCATGGAACCGATCATTATGGTTGTTCTGGGCATCATCGTCGGTACCCTGGTCGTGGCCATGTATATGCCCATATTCGAGCTTGGCGCGGTCGTGACCCACGGCGGCTGACGCCGGCGCGGACCCGGATCGGGGAGGGAGGCCTCGGCCGGCATCGGCAGGATCGGGCGACTACGCTTCGAAGCGCTACAACCCTTTGAATTGACGATCAAAGCCCGCAGCATGCCGGGGATGGTCTTGTGCCAGGCCGCTTTTGTGCTAAACCTAAACGAGGGGAAATCCTTTGATTTGGGCGCAGACGGCATGAATCACCGGTCGACAACAGCGGGTTGCGGCGATGCGCGCGGCCCCCTCGCAAGGCGCGAGGCGGCGGCGCGGGCCTGTGGCCGGGCACTGGCGGCCGGGGCCGGGCAAGGTGTAGGCCCGCGGCGACGGCACCGGGGCTTTACCGTAGTGGAGGTCATGGTGGTGATCGCCATGATCGCGATCGCCACCGCTGTCGCGATCCCCGACCTGTCGACGTGGGTCGTGAACGCGCGCATCGAGGACGCCGCCGGCACTTTCCAGGAAAACCTCCAGTGGGCCCGGGCCTACGCCCTGAAGACCGATCAGGAGATCGACATGAACGTGACCGCGCTCGGCGCCGGCGGGTGCGGGTGGTCCATGAACGTTGCGTCGCAAAGCGCGCCTGGCAAGGCCGTCGTAGAAGGCGCGGCCGTGCAGGGTGCCCCGGTCATGGTGACCACGGTGTTCGCGAAGCGTTATAGCGGCGTGTCGTGTTCAGCCGGCGCGGGTGCGACGTTCCCGTTGACGTTTTTGCCAAACGGGATGGTCCTGGCCCCACCGCCGGGCGGCGGGCCGCCGACGATCACGAACGAATATCTCTCGTTTGCGGCCACGAGCGATACCGCCAAGTTCACGACCTGGCTTGTGAAGTATTACGGGGCGGGCGAGTTGCGCTCGTGCATCATGGCCCCCTTGAGCGCCCAGAACCCGGTGCCGGCATGCGCGAACGCATAAGCCAAGGCGGGCGCCGCGCGCCGCGAGGCCTCGCGCGCGGGTTCACGTTGATCGAGAACATGGTGGCGCTCGCGGTGTTCGCGATCGGGATGATGGCGATCGTCTACATGATGCTAAATGGCATGGGATTGTCGCGGACGAGCCAGAGTTTGACGCAGGCCTACGTCGCCATGCAGGAGATCGTGAGCATGATACGAGCCGATCATCTCGAGGACCTTCGGTATAACAACGTCGATACGCAGGTGAGCACCACGTTGCCGTCTTTGAGCACCGTGGCCGGGCAAAACGTGGCGACGTGGATGGAGTCGCTGCAACATCTTCCGGGATCGGGCACGGCCGCGGGGGGGTATGGGCAGATCGCCGTAACACCTGCGGCCGGGGTGGCCCCGGGGGGCTGTCCATGCAACGCGCAGATCACGATTACCTGGGATGGGGGGCGCAAGAGCTATGTTGTCGAAACGATGGTCGGCTACTAAGCGGCGCGGTGCCGGCTTTACCCTCATCGAGACGATGGTGGCGCTCGTGGTGTCGGCGATCGCCGCCGCGGGCATCTACGAGGGCTTCCTCAGCACCTCGAACGCCTTCACCCAGGCGAGGGCCCAGGGCAACGCCTGGCAGCAGGGGCGCACCGCCCTGACTATGATCAGCCAGGCGGTGGAGTCGGCCGGCTACGGCCTACCTATGACCAACTGCGCGCAGATCTACAGCAACAACTTCCAGTCGACTGCCGGCGGGCTCCTGTCGTTGGCCCCGGTGAGCGCCCAGAGCCCGACGCCGGCGACGCTCAATCCCTACAACCCGGCCGCCGCGCCGATCAATGCCGTGGCCGGCAGCTACGAGCTGCAGACGGTGACCGGCGGAGGGCCGTATGGGTCGGCGCCCACTACCTTTATCACAGGCGTACCGAGCACCACCAGCGCCAACATCAAGGTGCAGAGCAGCGCCCTCTTGAGCGCCGGCGACATCTTCCTGGTGGCGCTCCCGAATGCGAGCTGCATGTTGGGGCAGATCACCAACACCAACCCCAACACCCAGACCGTGGTGTTCAATTCCGGTAATAAAGGATCGGTCTACAACGTCCACGGGGGTTTTTCCGCCATCGACCCGGGGGTGACCGCCGCCGAGATCCAGAATGCCGGCTTCATCGACCTGGGGCAGGCGAGCTTCGCGGTGGACAACTTCTATATCGGCTACAAATTCAATACCGCCACGAATAGCTACGAATACAATAGCGTCCCGTCTTTGTATGTGCAGCAGTATACGAGTGGTACCAACCAGGGCCCAGAGCTCGTCGCCCGCGGCATCGTCGACATGCAGGTGGAGTTCGGCTATAGCAATGGCGTCCAGGGCTCAGTGACCTCTTGGGGGCCGCCCGGCCTGCAGCCCGGGCGCAACGTCGACGCGGTCAAGGTGGCGCTGCTCATGCGCGACACCCGTGTGACCCCGCATGCCGGGACACGGGCGGGCAACACGGTGGTGATCTTCAAGAACGCCAATCCGCCTGTAAGCTACGTGATCCCGACCGCGCTGCCGTCGAACAACACCACCGGGTGTCTCATGGGCGATTGTTCGCATTACCTGTATCGCGTGCTGAAGACCGTGATACCGGTGCGCAACGTGATATGGGGCCAATAACCATGAACGGCGGACGGATGGACGGACGCGGACGCCAGGGCGGGATAACCCTACTCCTGTCGATACTCGTGCTTTTGACCCTGACCTTCATAGGCTTCGGCCTCATGGAATTCACCGGCTTTGACAGCGACGTCTCCTCGAATGCCGCCCAGGAGGCCGCGGCCCTGCAGGCGAGCGACGTCGGGCTTGAGGCCGCGAGCCAGGCGCTCATAGGTCTGTCCGCATGTCCCTTATCGGGCACGATACGTCGGTGGTTGTACGTCCCGCCCCTCACCACGCCCCCCAACGGCGGTCCAGCGGTCACCGAGCCGGCCCCGCCCCCGACCAACCCCCCGACCAATTTTTGGCAAACCTGCCAGAACAGCACCACCACGAACAACACCTGCGGGGTGGTGCAGGGCTGGAACGGCAATGCGGCCGGCGTGCCGTTCGCGGGCCAGCAGTTTACGGTCGAGTACGTCGTCGAGCCGATCCCATCCGGCGCACAGACCCTAAACGGCTATGAGCATATGCCCGGGGGCACAACCGATTACGTCGTGTATGACGCCTATGTGTATGTGTTTCGTGATCGCCCAGGCACGAACACCGTCGAGGCGGGCACATTAGTCGAGGCTGGGATACGCAAGATATGTGCGTCTTGATCGCCTACAACTTAAGGGGGCCGACATGGACAAGCTGGGGCGGTTTATGAGTGCGGCCCGCGCGGTGATGGGCGCGGCCGTCGTCTGCTGGCTCGGATGGGTCGCCGGGCTGATGCCCGGTGTGGCCTGCGGCGCCATCCTCACCGCAGGCCAAGAGCCTCAGGTCCTGATCATCCTCGACAATTCGCAGGGGATGGCCGGCAACCTGCAAGGCGCCATTATGTCCGGTTCGGGGACGGTGGCCGCCAATGCCGGGCCTTTGGCCCCGACCGCGGTCCCCCCGCTTCCTTGGCCCTCGCCGGTGTGCTATCCGGTTCCGAGCGGCTACAGCCCGCGTTCGAATGCGAACGCCAGCAACGGCGATACCTGCCCGTCGGGCTCCGCGCCCTATACCGTAAGCGCCGGGAACGGCGTCCTGCAGGACAATTCCGAGTCGATGATCAACATCGCCGAACAAAGCCTGCTCTCGGAGTTCAACAACCCCTCGAACGCCAACGCGTTCCAGGTCGGTCTGATGGACTACGCTACCGCCCAGAGTCCGACCCTCTACGACACCTGGGTGTATTACATGAGCAACAACAACACCTTGAACGCTAGCGGGGCGGTTACGCAGCGGGGGGCCTTTGCCTATGGCAACGCCGTGACCTCGCCGTCGAGCGCCGACCCGATCTCCGCCTACAACCCCTGCTACGGCGTGACGAGCGGCGGCTGCGCGGCCATCGAGTCGGTCATGGGTGCGGGCCTTAAGAGCAGCCAGTATCTGTACATGAACGCAACCTCCGACAATCCGGAGATCAACGACGTCCTTTACTCGCAGGGGCTCCCCGCCAATATCCTGACCTACGCCGGTCCCCAGCCCGACCCGCCGAACTATACCCTGACCCAGTACGAGGATCAGATCGTCAATAATGCGCCGCTCTGGGAGACCTACAAGAGGTCGACCGGGGGCGTAACGGCTACCGCGCCGACGAGCGCGGGCTACGCGCCCTATAGCGGGGAGGTGTGGTATGGGCAACGCGGAAAGGCCTACTACGCGCCGCCGGTGACCGACGCAAAGAAGCAAGGGAATCTTCTGATCTCAGTGGGGTCGTTCAGCAGCGTCCTGAGCGCATTCAACACCGATCTGGCGCCCGAGCAATTCCCGCCCGGCGCGAGCATCGTCGCGGGCTCCGAATACGCGCCCATGGCCGGGACCTTGCAGGATGCCCTTAAGTATTTCACGAGCACGACCGGGCCGCAGCCTGCGTGCGCCCCGAAGTTCGTGATCCTGATTACCGACGGACAGCCGACGATGGGTCTGCAAGGCCATGTGTACCCGCCGCTCGGGAGTGCCGCGGCCAGCATGTACGGCGAGACGCAGGCCAACGACAATGCGGTCAACGAGGCGATCACGGCCGTCCAGAACCTCTACAACAACAACAGCAACGGCGTGGGTAGCATCAAGACCTATGTCCTGGGCATCGGCCCGAATATCAATTGCCCGCCCTCGGCCGGGTCGTCCTGTCCGGCCGAGGCGCAGGCCGGCTATAGCGTTCTGGAGCAGCTTGCGACCGCCGGCCAGGGAGGGAGCTCGAGCAATCCGGTGTTGCCCTATAGCGCCCAAAGTCCGGCGCAATTCCAGCAGGCCTTCGCCGCGATTCTTAACAGCATCGAGTCCCAGGTGTATACCGCCAACGCAGGTTCGAGCGCGAGCGTGAGCGCGAGCTCCCTCGAATATACGGTCACAAGCACGCCGAGGCTCGGCGAGGGGGATCTGGTCGCGTGGCCGATCCAGGCCAACGGCCTCGTCGGCGCGACCCCCGCCTGGGACATCGAGGGGACCCTCGGCAGCACTGTCGGGACCTCCCAGAACATCAGTCTGCGGTCGACGAATCTCTATTCCACGGGGGTCCCGGTCGCGCCCGCCACCATAGGGCCCATAACGTCGCTTTCCGGGCTCAACAACACGGCCAACGCCAGCGCTTTCGGCACCTTGCCGGCGAATCTTACGGTGAGCGACATCATCAATTACACCATTGACCCATCCTATAACAACGGCACCTATCTGGGCGGCCGGACGAGCGACTGGTATTGGGGGATGACCGCCTCCGAGCCGCCCGTGTACGTTGGCCCCCCGGGCAACGGCGACCTGTTGATCGACCCGAGCTACGTGACCTACTCCCAGAACGAACAAGGGCGCGAACCCATCGTCCTGTTCGGCGACAACGACGGCTTTCTCTATGCCGTCGACGCCAATACCGGCGCGTTGGTGTGGGGATGGATCCCGCGCGTCATGCTGCAGCAGCTCCAGAATTACGGGACCTTCTGGCAGAACGCCAACATGGGTGGCGGCGCGCGCGCTGTCGACGCCCAGGATGCCAACGGCAATTGGTGGACCTATATCGTCGGCGTGGCCGGGCAGGGGACCGTCCAATACGCCTTGCAGCTCACCAATGCGCCGAGCGGCACCTCGCCCACCACGACCACGGCCGCGACCTTGAACGCCGAGGCTTGGGAGGTCGACACGGCCAACGCGACCGAGCCCAATCCGGGCACTACGCCAGTGGTATTCCGGCCGGCGCTGTCGTCGGGGACCGCCTACATGGCGACCGTGCTTACGGTCACGAGCGGGACTACGGTCACGAGTACCCTGGTGGTGACCGATATCGGCACCGGTGCCAGCACGAGCTACGCCCTGCCGTTCGTGGCCACTACCCAACCCTATATCGATAGCGGCAGCAACTTCTTCATCGGAGACCAGTCGTCCAACGTGTGGGAGGCGCCGGCCTTTACAGCCCAGGGCGGCCTCTCGAACTTCGCGTCGTCTGCCACCTGGACGGTGCTGAACAACGCCTCGAGCAACACCACGGTGGCAGGGAACTTCGGCACCTCGGCCACGACCTCGGGGGGCGCATCGGCGCTCACCGCGATCGGTGGCGCCATCTATAACGGCGTCGAGTATCTGCGCCTGCAGTCGGCGACGCGCCTGACCCTGTTGGAAAACGGCTCGAACGGCTGGCAGCCGTTGTGGACGACCATGGTAAGCGCGAATCCGAGCGCGGGCGGGGATTCCTGGAATCCGACCAACGGGACCTATGTCGCAAATCCCGCGATCGCGGGTCTGCCGACCGGATCGGCGATCACCGACAGCGCGCTGATCGTGAGCGGCGCGGTCATGCTGCCGGTCACGGTGCCGCCGACCAGCACGTCGGACCCCTGCGCCGAGCCCACGGCCTATCTCTATCTCTATCAGCTGGCCGATGGGACGTTCCCGACCGACACCTACCAGAACGCCCAGGGCAACTTCATCACCGGGCCCATCCTGGCGGGTGCGGGGACGGCCTTCACCCCGGCGCTTGCGATTTTCGATGGGGAGATGCGCATACAGGTCGCCTCCTCCCTGGGGGCCTTACCCCCTTCGGCGGGTACAGGCGGCACGGGCACCGGTTCCGGGGGCGGGGGCGGGGGCGGGAAACCGCCCCCGTTGC
>JAJZZU010000122.1 GCA_021797365.1 Pseudomonadota bacterium
ATCCGGAACTGTTGTCCGATGACGACCTCTTAACCATGCTAAGGGAGCTTGTCGCCATGGGTGCGCGCTCGGTGACGCTGAAGAACTTCCGGCCCACGGGCTGCCCCGACGCACGGCTCGCGGCGACTTATCGCCCGTGGCTCAAGCCCGAACTCGCCACCGAACTCCGCGCGATCATGCCGGGCGTGGTGCTGCCCGATGGCTAGCCTGATATAGGGGCGCCCCGGCCTGGCAAGTCCGTATGGGTAACATCGTCATCTGGTGGGGTATGCCCCGGCTATCGGATATCGCGTTGGGCTTTAAGCTTAGCGCTCAACTTGCGGGTAATTGAAAGGTTAATGGAGCGGTTACTATGCAGTAATATCTTGTAGGCAGAGGCCCTCCGTTCCTCGCATAATGATTTGATCATTTGCGCGGCAGACCCCGCCATTCAGGGCGGGGAAGGATAGCGCGAGCGCCGTGAGACGCTCTTGCTAGACGTTTGACACGAATACACCCCAAGTGTAAATGTCTGCCCAGGCACCGCGCCTACCGCGATCGCTTCTACCCGACGCCCGAGCAAGCGCAGCAGCTGGCTCGCACGTTCGGCTGCGTGCAGCACGTGTACAACTGGGCGTTGGATGTGCGCTCCACAGCTCGGAGCGCAGCAAAGGAGCGCGTGAATTACCACGAGACCGCAAGACGCCTGACGTTGCTGAAAAAGCAGGACGATCACGCCTAGCTTTGTGAAGTCTCCAACGTGGCGCTGCAGCAGTCGCTGCGCCATCTGGACAAGGGATTCGCCCACTTCTTGGCCGGGCGCGCAAAGTACCCGAGGTTCAAGTCCAGGCGCGGCACCGTGCAGGCGGCCTCCTACATGGCCAACGGCTTCACGCTGCGCGATGGCAAGCTGACCCTGGCCCAAGCATGACGCGCCGTTCGATGTGCGCTGGAGCCGCCTGTTGCCCGAAGGGGTCCGACCCATGGGCGTAACCGTCACCTGCGACGCCGCGGGGCGCTACCATGTCGCAATCCTGGTGGATCAACCCGCGCAACCCCTGGCGCCCAGCGACAAGGCCGTGGGCATCGACATGGGCCTGGCCCATCTGGCGGTGACCAGCGAGGGTCAAGCCATCGAAAACCCCAGGCTCCACGCGCATCCCTCGCCCGCACAACGCCCAGCGCTTGTCAAAGCGCATCGCCAAGATGCATGCGGCCGTGCGAGACGCACGGCGCGATCATCTGCACAAGGCCTCCACCAAGCTCATTCGCGAGAACCAAGCGATCTGCGTGGAAAACCTTGCGGTCTCCAACATGGTGAAGCACCCGCACCTAGCGCGCCGCATCTGCGATGCGGCGTGGCGGGAGTTGCGCTCCATGCTGGAATACAAGGCCGCTCTGTACGGGCGGTCCTTTGCGGTCGTCAACCGGTGGTTGCCGACCTCCAAGCGCTGTAGCGGCTGCGGCTACACGCGGGAGTCGCTGCCACTGTCTGCGCGGGCGTTGCGTTGTCCACGCTGCGGCGCTGAACGCGACCGAGACATCAACGCGGCTCGCAATATCCTTGCGGCCGGCATGGCGCAACTTCACAGTACCGCGGGACACGCGGGACACGCGGGAATGCACGCCTGTCAGGCGCCGAAAGGTGCGACATGAACGCCGCCAGCAAGGACGTTCAGGGCAGGAACCCATGTTCGCGAGAAATGGGAATTCCCTTCCTTCGGGAAGTGGAGGATGTCAATACCTGCAGCGTGCAAGCTGCGGTTCGTGGGGACGCTCTATTACGCGAGTACCTGTGTCATGTGCCGAGCGCCACGTCGAATCCGTACTGACTGAACCAGGTGGGCCGCGCGTTCTGCAACCGAACCGGCCTTCCCCCGGCAACGGTAGCGACGTGCACATGTCGAGCAGGTTGGCCAGTTTCGTCGTAGCAGCCCGTATTGTCAAACAGTAGCGCCAGGTCAACGATTCGCAGCATTGACTTTGCATTGGCAAAAGCACGAGGGAAACGGTCCGAGATAAGGTCATCTCGAATGTCGTGTCCCCCGTCGCGTACGCGCTGGGCCACACGAGCGATACAGACCTCGGGTGAATCGACGCCGATGAAGCACAGCGCCGTAAAATAGCCCGCTGTCCGCGCCTCCTCGACCAAGGCTTTCTTATGTCCTTTGGTGTCGGAGAACACGGTTTCGAGGCAGATAGATTCAAGACGCCGGAAATGTGTTCGAATTTGCGCGGTGGCCTCTATGGTGGCGGCACGTGCCTCGTCGGCGGTCAGCGCCTGTCGCCCAAACAGGTCTCGCGCCACTTCGTCCGGGTCGATACCGGAAAGCCCCAGTGGTATCAGTTCCCGTTCACGAAAGGTGCTTTTCCCGCTACCATTTGGGCCCGCGAGCAGGACGAAGACTGGCTTGTCGCCGGTGGCGCCCAAGACACCCGCGATCATTCCGGCCCATCAGGGACAAACGTGCGTTTCACCATGCGCCCCAAGCGGCGCGTGCCGTCGGGCTGGATTTCGATCAACCTGCCCGGGTTTGTGGGATCCCCAATGTAGGAGGATTTGCCCGCCATCTGACGTTCCCGGACAACATCTAACCGTGTTGCCGCCGCCTCGTCTTCGGCCAGGAAGTGCAATAGGGCTTCCCGCGTTGCGATCTCGGAAACGCTCACTGTTCGCGTGTTGGCCAATCGTTCCATGACGCTCCGGATGACCGGTATGTCCAGTGCCCCGTTGGAAAGCCATTCCATCAGCGTATGTCCCTCCGGTTGTCTGGCATGCAGGCGTTGACCCAGCGGTGTCGGATCCAGCTGTGTCCAGTCGACGGCGAGTCGCGTGATTGCCTCGATTCTCGCCCGGTTCTCTGGGGACGGTTCCATGCCCGCACGCCAGTGGTAGATCATGGGCCGCGAGACACACAACACCTGAGCCAGTTCCTTGACGGTAACGCCCAGGGCTTTCTCAATGATCTCGAGATGCCCAGGGATGGTCCGCGGGTCTTGCGCGTGTCCGACTGACTCATGCGGTAACTCGATTGAGATGATATAGAAGGTCGCGGTCGGGTTGAGCCGATGCGCTTCCGCGAGCGGCTGCATCCGGTACTGCTCTCGCCAGACCCTAAGCCAGGAGTCGGATTGGGATGCCAATACGAGCAGATGCCGTGGGCGCTGAGGGGAAATAGGGGCCCACCAGTCATCATTCACTGGGCTCATGCTGTAGCTCATTTGGCCCCCCAGACTTTCTTGGCATGGTCGGTAATGACTTTTTCTTTAAACAGGCGTGATACGTCTGTGTGCATAGCCGAGAATACGGCGCGGAGTTTATCCGGATCCAGACGTTCCACCGGTGAAAAGTCCCTGTTCCGGTCTGTGTCGACAATCGCGGTTGGTGCGGTGGGCGGAAGGTCTTTCCCGCCCACCTTCGCGTCCATGAGCGGCGACCGTTCTAACGATAACACCGCAAGCTCGGGCGGAAGCTGCGGCTGTCCTGTGCCCCGCGCGTATCTCACCACCACCTGTCCCTCCTTCAGCGGGTAAATCGCGACGCTGGTTGCAAAAAACCCATCTCGTTCCCCGATTCCGAGGTCGTTATTGAGCCTGGGATTGATATAGGCTTCAGGAGCCTCTTTACCCCTTGGTATGATGAAGTCGATATACCGCAGACCCACACGGTTCACGAAAACAGACGGCACGATCTCAGCAAAGATCTCCATGACGTGATGAAGCTTGGCAAGAAAATCGCTGGAGTCGACATAGGCGGTAGCGTGTAACACCACGCCCGATTCCCCGAGAATGATGGCGGTCCGGTTGTCTGGCGATGCAAGCTCCCAGATGTATTGCTGTTGTGGTTCTACCATCAGTCTGGACGGCGTGGCGACCAATCGCGTTCCCTGCTGTTTTCGCTGCAGGGGATAAAGGGGACGCAGCTTTCCGGCGAGGGCCGGTTGATATTCCTTGATGTCTGCGATTTGTTCTGTACGGACTTGCGCGAGCACATAGGCGAGCGGGGCATTCCCCCACGCACCCAAAGGTTCCGTCATGATGGTTCACTCCTGTCTGCTGGTACGGGCAAGTCCTATTTTACACATTACTTGACACTTTGCATCTAACCTTGATAACCTATTTTACATGTCATTTTACACTCGATGCGAGGAGGCGTGAATATGGGTGCCGCTGCCAACATCGTGTTACGGCAGATTGGGCACCACCTCGACCACCACATCTTTCCACGCATCAGGAACGGCGGGGTTGTCGTGCCCAGCGACCCGGCGGTTCAGTTATCTCACTTGGGCACGGAGAACCAAGATGAGCACCAAGCCTCACGATCCAGAAAACCCGAAAGCAGATCACAGGAAAGAGCCCCCGGATGGCAAGGGCCAGCCCGAGCATTCTGGTCGCCCCATCAAACCGCACCGGTCGTCTGCACAGATCTTCGGACGCAATATGAAGACGAGCTAGATGCGGTAGATGAAGCGTACCCCGGTATTCGAGTCTGGCGCCAGGAAGACGCCGTATGGCTGTTAACCGAGAGTTCTCTGTTGCCTGATCTTCCGCAGAGAGCCCTTTTCCTGACCGGCATATCCTTTTCCAGGGCGACTGTGCGGAGCCGGGGATTCTGGCGGCATTCCCTGGTCGGGTATGCGTGGATTGGGCCTCGTCATACGAATTTTCCCGATGGGTCAGTATGCGCGTTTGAGCCGACTGACGGCACATGGGGTATTGGCGATTCTATGGTTGCACTTTTGGATCTCTATACTCTCTGGGCATTGCGGCACCTTCATTTCCAACTTTTTGGTCGCTGGCCGGGACAGCAAGCGGTCTGTCACCCCTATGAAAGACTTTTAGAGGTCCGGGCAGACGAACACTGCGGATGCGGCGACTCTGACAGGGTGTATGGGGAGTGCTGTCGCTCCAAGGATCTCGCGAGAGACCGGATAGCGGATGCAGTTCAGTTTATTGCACGCGTTCCGGGCGGCGGCTTGCGCACACCACCGCGCGCCGTGGTGGAATTCGTTCGTCAACAAAAGGAACCTCCAACGGTTCGCAGTTTATATTAGCCGCTAGCTCGCGGTTTCATTACCCCGGCTGCATTTTCTGGAGGTCCAGCAACGAGCAGTTGGTTTTGCGCACAGAGAAGCAGTCAGGACTACCGACTACGTAAAGGCCCCTGCGGAGGCCCTAGCGACATTCAAGACCTGTTGTAAAGATATTGACCGCTGGCCGCAGAGTTGGGCGGGATTCCCCGATCTTGACGTACCCGTGGGCGAACGGATCGTGGCGGAGTTTACGCCCTTTCTCCTGGCCCTGATCGGTGAGCGGCGGACGAAGAAAACGGTCAAAAAGTACGCCGATTACCTCTGGGTCTTGGGCGGCGAATTGATTCGGCATGTGAGTACCGACGAGAAGGCCCGCAAGCTCCCCGCGCGCACGCTGATCTTAAAACACATCGATGAGACGGGTGGATCCCTGTGGCGCCACGCGCACGATGAACAAGAGCATGCCGTCTACGACGCGGTGTGTCGGCGGTTCTATCAGTTCTTAACCGGCACCAAGAGCTAAATCACGCCCACTAATTCCACTGAAGAGCGGCTTTAGCATCAGGATCGGACGGCATATATCAGACCCGCATCATCCGACGCCCTGGACGCCTAACACCGCGGCGGTCACGACGATGAGCGCGAGCGCCAACAAGACCGCGTGAGCGCGTAGCAGCAGGACCCGCGTGGCCTCGCCATCGCGCGCACCGCGCTCGCGCAGGCGACGATGCAGGACCGCCGGTTCGAGCACGAACAGCAGCAGCATGAACAGTGCCCAGAACGCGATCATGCCGTCGAGCCATAGGCCCTGGGCGGTGCCGAGGAGGCTCGCAAGAGACAAGCGCGCCAGCAGGCCGGCACCCGAGGCCCCCACGACCAGCACCAGGACCCGTGCCTGCGAACCGAATCGCCGTTCGATCTCGAGGAACGCCGGGATCCGTTGGGCGGCTGGCAACCGGGCCAACGCCGGGAGCATCACCGTGGTGACGAAGGCCAGACCACCGATCCACAGGATCACCGACAGGACATGCACGGCGAGCAACAGGGGCAGGATCGGGAGACTCGTCACGAGGATGCCTCGCGGCGGGTCGTGGCGAGCATCACCGCATAGCGGGTCGCCCAAGGCAACAAGGCGGCGATCGCGACCGGTGCCGCGAACACGCTCAAATCGTAAGGGGCCAGTCGATCGAGCGCCGGGATGCTGGCGGCGATGCGCAGGATCGCCGCGAGCTCAATGCCAAAAAGCGCCACCCAGCTCAAGGTGTCGCTGGCCAACGGGCGACCGGAGTGGCCGCGCGTGACGCGCGTGGCCATGGCGACGATGAGACTCAAGGCAAAGCCGATCCCGAGGGCGTGGAGCGGACCACGTCCCAGGGCCTGGAGGCCCATGGCAAGCCTGGCGTTGCTTGCGGCATAGAGCGCAAAGCCTATCCCCAGCCATGCGTAGCCGGCATACAAAAGCAGCAGGAGGCCATGACGCATGACATCCCGCCGAAACCAGAGGACCAGGTGATACCAGGCGGCTGCGGCGATGGCGAGATCAAGCGCGGCGAGCACGGCATGCCAACCAAGGCTTGCGAGCAAGGCATGACTTGCGGTCGCGGCCAGGAATGCCATGGGGACCTGCGGGTTGGCGAGGGGACGGCGGTAGCCGGTGAGGACCGAGGCCGTGAAAAACGGGATCATGCGATAACTGACCCCAAACAGGGTCGGTATGAGAAAACCAAAGAGGCCGACGCGGATAGCGATCAACGGTGACACAGGCGACCCGCGCCAGAGCGCGGCGGCATAGAGCAAGAGCCCCGCGACCTCGGCTGTGAGCGTCCAGGTAAAGAGCAAGACCCCGCGGCGCGCCGTCTCGCGGGCGCGGCGATAGACACCGACGAGCGCCGCAACGAGGCGCGCATCGCCCACCGCCATGATCACGGCCCCTAGGACCACGGCACGGTCTCCGAGGACAAGGCCCGCATACACCAGGACGAGGCCCGCGACCCGTAGCGCGAAGGCATCGCGGTAGGCGCGGCGGGTCGGCGGCGTAGTCTGCATCCACCGCGGGAAGGTGGTGGCAAGAAAGCCCAGCACAAAAAACGGGAAGACCCCGTAGATCATCAGGAAGCCATGCAAGGCGACCGGCGAGACCGGCAGGGCCGGCAGGGCATAGAGGCCCGCGAAGGCCCCGAGCAACCACAATGCCCAAAGGATCAGCGCCAGAAGGACCTGCGTGAGCCCTCCCAGAAAATACGCGATGTGCGGCGCGTCAAAGAGTCGCATGGGGCACGATGCCGGTGCCGGCGCGTGATAGCCGC
>JAJZZU010000123.1 GCA_021797365.1 Pseudomonadota bacterium
CGTGCGATTTGGGGCTTCTCGCGGATGCGGCCCAGGCCCATCTGCGCATGGACGATGTCTTGGGGCCCCGCGACCGAATCATGCCCGAAGGTTTTGCAACACCTCTTGCATGATGTGTGTTAAATGTATATGATTACCACATCCATAAAATGGAGAGTATCGATAGTGAACAGCAAGAAACTCGGCCTCGCCACTCTTGCCGCCTCTTTGCTTACAGCACCCGCCGCCTTTGCCTGGCCCGTCAATGTCTCGGTGGGCGCCTCCACCCTGGGTTTTGGTGTCCAGGTGGCGACCGCCCTCATTCCCGGCACGCTCGACGCCGCTGTGGGACTGAACCGCTTCAACTACAGCCGAAGCGGCGTTTACACGAGCAGCGGCGACGATATCCCGTACAGCGGGAACCTGCGTTTCCAGACGATCCCGGTCCTGCTGGACTACTACCCGTTTCATGGGGTTTTCCGCATCACGGGCGGCATGATGGTGAACCAGAACGACATCAGCGCCGTGGCGGGCGGCGGTTCCGGTACCTACACGATCAACGGCGATACCTACACCGCGCAGCAGGTGGGGACCCTCACCGCCCATGTCGGATGGCGGCGCATCGCACCTTACTTGGGCATCGGCTGGGGCTCCAAGGCCGCCCGGCACTCCGGTTTCTCGATGGGTTTCGATGTGGGCGTGCTCATGACCGGAAGCCCCGACGTCACCCTGAACGCAAGCGGTTCCGCCAGTGACCAGCCATTGGCGAACGACGTAGCGGCGGCGCAGGCCAAGGCCAACAGCCAGGCGAGCTCCTACCGCTTCTGGCCGGTGATCGGGCTGCGCGTGGGGTATGCGTTCTAGGGGCGGGGCAATGCGTCAACCACGATGGCCTTAACCAATCCACGAACCGTTCATCACCAGGGACGAGAGCGCGCCCAGGTTGTCTTAGGGATTCCTATGTCGATGTTATCTATCTATTTTGCGGGCCCGGACCTTTTTGACCGCGGGCGGTGGCCCGGACACACGGCGGAAATCCGGCGAATCTGCGCAAGCCTTCATGTCGATCCGGTGTTTCCGGTCGCCGATACGCCCATTTCCGGCCTGGGGGTCGACAAGCCCGGCTCTTCGCGGGATGCCAGCGCCATCCGCGACGCCTGCCTACGCGCGATCGACCGCGTTGACGGAGTGATCGTCAACCTGACTCCGTTTCGCGGGGCCGAGCCCGACTCCGGCTCTGTGGTCGAAGCGACCTATGCTGTTTTCGTGAAAGGCCTGCCGACAGTCGGGTACATCGACTGGTCGGACCCGCGCGTCGACGTGCACGAGATGTACGGACCGGACGGCAAGCCCCTGGCGGATGACGACGGCGTGCATATCGACCGGCATGGGCGCGTCATCGAACAATTTGGCCTGCCGATCAACCTGATGATCGCCACATCGGTGCATGCGTTGATCGAGGGACACGCGACCCGTGAACCGCTCTTGCACCGGGCAATCGAGGCCGTGCGCGCCCTCACCCTCGGGCAGGCGCCCGATCGGGCGCTCGACGACATTGATGCCATTGCCGCCGCGGGATCCGCAACCGACACAACCCGGCTTAGGGCGCTCTGATGTCACGGACGATTACCCCGACTTCGATCCTGATCGGCGATGGCCGCTATTACGATTTCCGGAACCCGTCTCTGGATGGGGTCGATGTCCGTTTTTTGGCGCGGGCGATCTCGCGCATCTGCCGGTTCACCGGCCATTGCGACCGATTTTACTCCGTGGCCGAACATAGCGTGTGGGTCTCGCATCTCGTGCCGTCCCACCTAGCCCGCCAGGCCCTTGTCCACGATCTCCACGAAGCCCTGGTCGGCGATGTGTCGTCGCCACTCAAGGGTGTGATCGGCGCCGAGTATAAACGCCTCGAGCAGGAGGCATGGGCCCTGGTAGCCGACTTGTGCGGTGTCCCGGTTACGGTCGACCCGCTCGTCAAGCGCGCCGACCTCGTCATGTTGGGGGTCGAGCGCCGGAAAATCCTTGCGAATGATAGCGGAGAACCGTGGGACATCCTGCGGGGGATCCCTGATGTCGTAGACGAATACCCGGGGCTGGAATTGGGAAAATCTTCTGACGAAGCCTTTGATTTCTTCATGAACCGCTATGAGGCCCTGCCGGCGCAGCCCCAGGACGCCTTGAAGGTCTGTCCTCGCTTCGTGGCTTCGGTGGCCCCGTGAGCCGCGTCATCCATCTCGCCCGCATCCCCGCATCGCTGCGTCGGCGGATCCGGCAGGCGGAAACCGGACAGACGCCACCGCCCCGTACCAGTCACGCGCAAGACCCCGCCGCGCACGATGGACGGCCTGCCGATATCTTGTTCTTGTCGCAAGGCGATTTCACGCCCCACGACATCCTGTGGGCGGCCGTGAACCGTCGTTGGCCGGACCGGGCCATGCGCGAGTACGCAAAAATGGTCCCGGGCCGGAAGATCCGGGGGGACATCGCGTTCCCGGACGATCGTCTGGTCGTGGAGGTCGACGGATGGCGTTACCACGGCAAATATCTGGCCGATTTCCGGCGCGACCGTGAACGGCAAAATCTGCTCACGATCGCCGGCTGGCGAATCCTGCGATTCACCGCCGGCGCCATCCGGATAGACACGAATGCCTGCTGCGCGCTAATCGCGCTGGCGTTAACTCACGAGGAACGCGACGGTCGATAAAAGCACATGTTCTTGTGCTACACATAATAATGGGGTATAAGAGATTACCTTCATCATCTATGAAACAAAGCCCATGCCGAACATCACATTTGTTTTAGATGAGAAACTACTCCGGGAGGTCAAGGTCATCGCAGCCCGGTACGACACGTCTCTCAATGCCTTGGTGCGAGACTACTTTCAGCATTTGGCGCATTCCGGCCTCGGCTCCGAAGGCCGGATGGACGGAAACCTGCAAACGCTGTTCCGCTATTCCGTCGGGTACCTGACACGGAAGGAAGCGCGCGAGTCATTGGGGACCGACGATGCTCGCTTGACTCAGCTTTTACGAATGGCCGGATTCCCGCCGCCGCGCTCGCCAAAAGCCGAGGAGGACGCCCAGGTCGATAAGACCCTGGAATTGTTGGGATGAACGTCGTGCGCGTCATTATCCCTGACGCCGGACCAATCAACACGCTCGCGGCGGCACGTCTGTTGTCCTTGCTCATTGCGCCGGCGCAGATTCGCCTGACGCTGATTCAGAGCGTGGTCGACGAGGTCCTCGCCCAATCGGCGGAACTGTCGAAATTCATGGCGGCCCATGCCAGCCGCATAGATGTGATCGAAACCAGCGTGTGCGCTGACAACAGGGCGCGCCGCGCGCGCGGCGAAATCCTCGGGAAAGGACGAGGCGATCTGGCGATCGCGGACTTTCTACTCAACTATATCGATGATGTGACGAAAAACGCCCCCGCATTGTTGATTACCGAGGACAAGAGACTTCTGGGCCGCCTTTCAAAACAAGAAGCGTTCACACCGAACACACATTTCATCACGACGGCTGCCTACCTTCGCGCGCTGGAAAACCGGGGTGTCATCGCATCGTTTTCGGATATCTGGCGTTCGATTGTCGACGCCAACGCCAACGATAATCCCGTCCTGCATCGATCTCCCAATCCCGCAGAAATCAATATTCAATCCGACCCGGAAAGTGCTCTTTTCGAGGACGAGGACAGTCCACACCCGTCGTGAGTAGAATACCCGATAAGCCGAGCCCAGACGAGATCATAGTTCGCCAGCGCGAGCATCTGCGGCCACAACCGGGTAGTGTTTAACGTGGGTGGAAACAAGTACCGGATCGTGGTCGAAGTGCAGTATAAGGCGGGAATCGTCTGGGTGAAATTTATAGGAACACATGCACAGTACGACCGCATCAACGTGGAGAGCGTGAATGATTATTAAGCCGATTAGAAACGATGGGGACCTGAAGAGGGCATTTCTCCATCTGGAGAGGATTTTCCAAGCTGAAGAAGGCACCGAACAGGCCGACGAGCGTGACGTCTTGGTGACGTTGATCGAGGTGTACGAGGATAGGCACTACCATTTTGGGCCTGCGGACCCTGTGGAGGCTATCAAGTTCAGGATGGAGCAAGGAGGGTTGAATCCTCGCGATCTGGAGCCTTACATCGGCCCGAGCGGGAGAGTATCCGAGGTGCTGAACCGCAAGCGTCCACTTAGTCTGCGGATGGTCAAGCGGCTACATGAGGGTCTGAAGATTCCCTACGAAAGCTTGCTGGCCGAGACGTGACTGTATGGCGGAGCTTCCCGCGCACCGGGTCAGGATCGAGCCGCATCGGAATCCCCGAGGTCGATCCCATGCGCGGCCACCCAGGCCATGGCCTCGGCCTCCGTTATCTGCCGGGAACCGCGTTCAGGCCTACCGGTCATGGGTGGGTACACGATGGTTTCGATTCGGTAACCGTTCCCGGTCCTGCAGAGAACGGTTACCTCGCTGTCCACCATGACGACCGCGATCGTCTCATCGGGCAAGCCCACCCTATCCTGCATCATCAGGAACGGTTTCCTGCACGACGCCTGGACGGATCCTGGCCTCCTTGCGCACGGCCGCCAGGGTCTTTTCGTCAGGTTCCGGGAGGTTCGCCGGCCGCCCCCTTCTCCGCCGCGCATAATGATGTCCGGCGGTCTCCGCGCTTGCGTGACCGGCGAGCGCCGCCACGGTGCGCCGGTCGTAGACGCGCTTGGCGTTCGCGACCCATTGGTGACGCGACGAATACAAGGATATCCGCAACTTGCGGCGCGGCCAGACGCGCCGGGCGGCCATGAAGAGGACCTTGCGCACGCCGCCGTAGAGTTTGCGAAAATCCGCGTGTTCCTGGACCACGCGAATCATCTCCTGGATGACCTCCCGTTCCCCGCGAGTAAGGTTGCGTAGACGAAGACGGCGCATGGGACCATTGCCGCGCCCGTTGGTGGCCTTGGCATTCACCACGGTCAGGATCTCCGCTTCCGGGTCGAAGTGTGCCTCGCGCCATTCGGACGGACGCAGCCCCGTGAGGATGCCGGCCTGGAGCCAGATGCGCGCGGCTCGCGCGTAGCGCGAGGTCGAGGCGGCAAGTGCCGCGGTAAGCGCGTCAGCCTCCTCGGGCGCGAGCCCCTTCTGTTTTTTCTGCGACGTCCGGGCCTCGCGGGTCATCGTGAATTCGGGACGTGCATACCGGATCCAATCCGCCGCCTCCTGGTAACCGGAGGACTCCAGGTAGTAATGCAAAGCAGCGCGATATATCCTCCAGGTAGCCTTGCACCAGCTCGAGGTCTCGCCCTGCAAAGTGATGCGGCGCGCGGCATCCAGGGGATCGGCCTTCCAGTCGCCCTGCCGGTCCAGCAGGGTCCGGGCGAGCTGCGCGTAATAGGTCTCCGTTTCCGGTGTGCGACTCATCTAATAGCCGGGGCCCAGGGCCTTGTTCCAGATCGTGGAGGCCGTGGACTCTGAATTGTTGTTGATCGTGTAGTGCATGCCGGACTGGCCGGCGCCGACGTTGACGCCTCCCATGCCGGGATAGCTGATATTCTGGTTGATATACTGGTTTTCCATGTTGCTCACCTGGTTTGCGCCGATGCCGCAGGCCTGCGTCAACAGTGACGAAAAGAGATTCGTCGGTATACCGAAATTGAAGGCCGCACCCAGGTTGCTGATCTGCGAAAGACACTGTCGCATCGCCGATCCCGATTCCGGTGGAATGCCATTACTGATGACCGTGTTGGCCGTCGCGGTTGTGTTCTTCACCGTGCTCTGCGCGATCGACGAAAGCCACCCGCAGTTTCCCTGGGTTGTTTGCGCAGACACCATGCCGGGTAGCGCCAGAAGTATCAGGCCAAACGCCATGCGTTCCCGCCAGTCAGACCGCCTCATCATCTGTGCCTCCCTCATTGGCCGCGCGCGCCGCATGGGCGCGCAGGATATCCAGGACCTCGGCGCGCCGCTCGGGACAGAATATGCGCGTAAAGAGCCTGCGCGTGAACAAGTGCCGCATGCGCGCCAGCGTGACTTGCGCAAGCGCGTCCCCGCCGGGCTTGGCGAGGTCGCGCGCCGCAGCGTGCTCGATCAGACTTTCCAGCGCCTCTTCGGGCGACTGCGTGATCCGCTGCATCACCAGAAGCGCATTGGCGCTCCCGATGTAGGCCAGGTAATTCAACAACGCCGACATGTCGGCACGATCGAGCGCGCCCACTTCGCGCTCACGCACCAGAAAGCGAAAAAGCGCGGACCAGGGCCCGGGAACCAGATCGACCCGCCAGGACTCGACACTTTCCATGCCGGCGATATCCCGGGCGAGTTCGGGTGACAACACTTGCAGCCACTCACGCGCCTCCGCCGACAAGCCGTCTTCCTTCGTTGCGACGTCCATCACGAGGACCCCCCCGGGACGGTCGTGGCCCCTGTCTGGGCGGATGTGGCGCCCGCCTCGCGCCGTGCGGTCCGATTGGCATCCTCCGAGACCTCTTGCGCCATCATGACGGCCATCCGCTCAGTGAGTCTCAACTGTTCGTAGCGCATGTGCATGCGTACGGCGTCCATGAGCGCGATCTCGCGCAGAACGCCTACTGTGTCCTTTTGCATGAGCGCCCCATACCATGAAGGGTTCGCGTAGCGGCTGTCCACCTGAAGACGTATGAGCGCGTTGTCGCTGATGCGGCCGTTCACAACCCCCGGAGGCGCGCCCGACGACTGATCAGTCATCGCGTCCCATGTATCGGTCGCCCAGGTGCCCACATTGATCGTGGGCGCGTGCAGCGATGTCACAAACCCCATGGTCTCCTGCGGCACGACCAGCCGCGCGTTATCGATCCGCGCGGCCTCTGCGTAGCGCATCCCCGCGGTGGTCGTGGCATCGGCCGTCGGCAGCATGGGCAGCGGATTTGGCGCGGTGGCCGCCAGCATCCAGTCGTGCGCCTGCGCGATCTGGGCGGTCGTCATGGTCCCGGCACCATTGAAGATGACAGGCGTCGAATAGGTGCCTTGGGGGGCGGAAATGATGGTATGTGCCTCATCACTCGACCGGCTAAAGCCCTTGTCGTGCGCGGCGGCCGCCTGACTGATCGTTCCCGTCAGGTCCCGCGCGGTTGCCCCGCCTGTCAGGACGCCGGCCGCCATCGAAGGCGCATCGCACATATTCTGCGGCGTATTGTTCGGACTCTCATTGATCGCCGTCTGCGCCCGGATCTGCGCCGTGTCCGACTGGACATACAGCCTCTGCAGCAGGTTGTCCTCATGCCGGAACTGGGTATCGATGGTACTCGCGAGCGACTGGTTTCCCGCGGAAACCGC
>JAJZZU010000124.1 GCA_021797365.1 Pseudomonadota bacterium
GATGTGCAGCATGCGCATCTTGATAAGCTGCTGATTATATTCCTCAGCCCCCTTGGTGAGCGCGGCGAACACCCCGACACCCGCGAGTTCGAGTCCGAGAAGGCTGTCCATGAACGCCCCCAGGCCGCCGCTCAACGCGCCCAGTGCTTCGCCAAACTTGTCCATGGACTTCATGAAGTTGCCCATGGCGTCGAAGCGGATGCCGACGTTGTAGTTCATGTTAGGCATCGGGCAGCACCCCTAGGGCCGGAACGCCGCTTGCTGCGGCACCAGCCTCCTCGCCTTCGCCCTCGAACGACGCACGCACCCGGACACCGGACTTGTCGAACACGCTCTTGACGTGCTGCGCCACGGCTGCGCGGATTTCCGTCTCGCTCTCGACGAGGGTGGGACCGAACACCGGACGCGCCGGGGTGTTGTCGTCCCCGACCTCCATGATAAGCATAACCTTGTCGTTAGACCCCACCTCGGCCCAGTCCGCACCATGCATACCTCCCACGGAGTCCCTGAGCTTGCCAGTGCGCAGCAGCGGGTCGTTGGGGGTAAATCCCTGTTCCTCGCGTATGCGTCGCGTGGCGGGCGCCAGGGGCTTCCAGGGGGCGAACTGCCCAGCCTGCGGTTGGTAAACACCGAACTTGGCAACTGCCCGGTTCTTGGTCGTCTCCATGAGCCCACGCATAAGCTCGCGCTGCTCGTGGCGCATGGATGCCTTGAACTCCTTGAACAGTCCTTGGAGACCCTTGACCGTCGTGTTCCTGGCCATTAGGCGAACCTCCCCTGCGGCACGGGCGCCAAGTCCGACTTATTGGGAATCTTGAGTGTGTACGTCCCGATCGGCATGGGGTCCGTCAGGCCGTTCAGCGACGCGATGTCCGTCCACCGCGAGCTGTCACCCAGGTATTGCGACGCCATGGTGTAGAGGTTGGGATTGACCTTCGTGACGGTGCGCACCACGGGCGCGGCGCTCGACATGATGCCCTGGATGATGCCCGCGAACGACAAAACGTGGAGCACCGATGACGCGGCCTGCAAACCGGAAGCCGACGTGTCGCCGGAATTGACGATCGCCGCGCCGGCCGCGAATGCCGCCGTGGCGTAGTTGTTGGCGTTTGCAATGTCGCTCGCTCGCAAGGCCGCCAGCACATTGCCGGAATTGAGCAGCGCCGAGACACCCGTGTTGTAAAGGCTCTGGAGCGGGTTTGACAACCCGTAGGGCAGGCTAAAGCCGTTGCTCGTGACGGGGATGTTGGACCCCAAGCCTGCCAGAGCTTCGTGCAGCGTGGCAGCCGCCCCCGGAGACGGCGGGGACGTTACGTTGTCGATTACCTTGATGGGGACGAACGATATTTCGTACTTTATGATCCACTCGTTGACCGGTGTGCCCAGAAAACTCTTGATGATGCCGACCCAACTCCAGTCGCCCCAGGAAAGCGTGGTCGTCTTTCCCGTCATGCGGTACATGACGTCAATTTCAAAAAAGCGCAGACTCGCTGACGGGCCGGTGAAAAGGCCGCTCCACGAGATTTCGTCCGGCGGGAAAAACCCGAGCGGTTGAAGGGTGCGCGCGCCGCCGGGAAAATTATGAACCGCGAGCATCTGCGTACCGCCGACATAATGCAGCCGCTCGGGAACCTCGACGCCTCGGAAGGCGAAAGACCCGAGCGTGAGGGCTTTGTACTGCGCGGTTTGCGACGAAGAACTCGGCGCCTTCGGCGCGCTCATGGCCGACGTAACAGACGACGCCGATGCACCGGGGGTAAACGCGGACGAAATGCCAGACCCCGCCGAGTACCCTGCGGAGGACGACGCGGAAAGTCCTGGTACGTTGCTCACGATTTCTTCCCGTCGTCACGTCGCATCTTGCCTGTCGCCCAGTCCACGGTGTACCCCTCCATCATGGCGGCCCGGTAAAGCCACGCGCGGCGTTCAGTCGGGTGCATGCGGCAGGCCGTCTCCCAGCTAAGACCCCAACGCGACGCCGTGACGCACTCTATGAAGTCGGGGTCTTCGACTATTTTTTTACGACCGGCAGCGAGTCCTCCGTGAACGAAGGCCAGTAAGTCCCATAGGCGACCATGACGATTTCCTCGCCCCGGTCGCCCAGCTTGTCCCCCAGTCGTTGCAGGTCCGTCTTGTTGTTGAGCGCGCCCACCGCCACGCCGTCCACCGACCGGACATAGAGCATGGCCTTGATGTGGCCTAGCATGAGGACACTGTTGCTTTCCATGTCCTCCATGAGCTTGATCGCACGGCGCATCGTGCCACCCGAAGGCGGACCCATTTCCACAAGCGGGCCACCCGGCACCTGGACGGTGACGCTGGTATCGTCGCCTTGCGACGTGGGCGCCCCCACCCGGCGGGCCATCTGCTCGCGCACCGCCTGGGCAATCTGGGCGCCGCGGTCATCCTCCGGCGCAATGCTGGGTGCTTCTACCGTGCGTTTGGACATACGTTAATCTCCTAGGGCACCAAGAGCCCGGTCAGGGGAAGGGCGGCAAGCAACGTCTGCGCCCCTCCGGTTGCGATAACAGTCGGCGCGGAGAACTTCAAGGACTGCGTAACGTCCTCGATGCCGGTGAACTTGCCGAAGTCGGGGGTATCGAACACGAGCTCGGGAATGATGTACTCATCCACCGTGCCGGAGCGGTTCAACACGGCCAGCACCATCGAGAAGTGCGGGAGCAGGCCGCCGCCATAGAACGCCTCGTAGAGTGCCGTGAACATCGAGGTCATGCCGCCGTTGAAGCGGGTGAAGTCCAGCGACCCGCTCAAACCGTTCGGGATGCTGAGGTAGATCGGCTTTCCGCCGTTGGTGATCGGCGTGACCTTCAACTGGTGCATGTCGAACGTGAGGTCGATCGACATGAGGTTGCCCATGTTCTCGAAGGGGATGACGTCCCCATAAGAGTCGGAGATCGCCCCGGATATATCGGTCCCGATGTTAAATCCGTTCGCAAAAAGCGTGCTCATGTCACGATCTCCTGGTTAACCTATGCCGCCTTCGACAGAACGACCGTCGTGCCGCCCTGGAGCGACATGACGAAGTAGCGAACCGAGCTCAGGTACCGCACCGCCGCATACGCATACAGGTAATGCTCCGCGATGGTGCTGGGGGTATTGATGCCCGATTCTGGGTTGCCGGTCTGCGCGAACGTGCACACCACTTCGTAGTCGTCGATCTGCGAACCGTCCTTGAGACCTTGCAGGAACGTATTGAGCGCATGACGCACGTCCCGGCGCAGCGGGTCTTTGGGCCGCGCGGTCTGGTTGCGACCGACGAAAATCCCAAGCGTCGCGTTGAATGACTGATCGAGGAAGTTGGTCATACCCGCGTACTCGACCGGCGACTCGGCGTTGTTGAGCGACGTGTTGGTGCCCGTGTAGACGCCAAACGTGTTGCCCGCCGGTATGGGGTTGGTGATGACCATGACGCCCGCGTTCTCCAGCATGCCCAGTTCCGTGAGGTCGTAGGGCTGATTGCCGGTGTAGGGGTTGTTGCGCTCGGTGCCCACCACGCCGCGCACGCGCTTGTTGGTCGGGCTGTCCTGCGGCGCCAGCGCCGTGATAAGCCCCAGGATGAAGCCGTAGGGCGGTATGAGGCGCACCACGCCGTTTACGGTGTCGTTCCAGTATATCCAGTCCTTGAGGTACGACACTTCCATGTCGTTGACCCCCACCGAGTTGACGGTGGACTGGGCCGTGGTGGTCGAGGTACCCGTGGGAAGTGCCATGCCGGTGCGAATCGCGTTGGCGTCGCAAAACGCCTGGATGCCCGCAAGGGCCGTGGTGTCGGTCAGGCCAGCCACCCACATGACGGCCACGGCGGGCGAGAGGTTCGCCAGGACGTAGATGCCGGTGCCGGGGTATGTCGTGTTGACACCGATAAGCTCGGCCGTGGTGATGGACGAGCGGCCATCCTTGCCCCCCGTGAGGGTGAAGGTGCCGACCGCCGGAGTCGTGGCCGACGTGTCAACGCCCGTCCCGCGCACGAGCAGCGAAGGCCCGCGCACGCCCTGGATACCGTTCGCCAGCGCGTTGTTGAGCGCCGTCCAGAATCCGGTGCCGGGTAGGTTGGGATAGACCTCGGAGTGCGTACCGGGGAAGCCGTTGATGGTGACGTTGTAGTAGCCCGTGACGGTCGCGGCCGTGATGACGACGCTGATGCTGTTGCCCGCGGTGCCGGAATAAAGCCCGTTGATCGTAATGCCTGTAGCGGGCGTGGTTTCCGTGTCCTTGAGCGCGATCGTCGCAACCACATCCGAGCCGTCCGATACACGCACGCCCCAGACGGAGATCGGCCCTTGCATCATGGCCGTGGCAATGTCGGTGCAGAGGTCGTGGACGTCCGTCAGGGCCGCGGCGGTGATGCCGCCGAACTGCGTCTGCGACTCCTGCGGCGAGCCGATCGGAACCGGCGAGTTGAGCGGCCCCCAGGACGCGGTTCCCACAATGCCGCACACGTTGGTGGGCACGCCGGGAATGAACGACGGTGGCGGCTTATTGACGATGTACAACCCAGGCGCGGACAGGTTGCTCGGGGAAAACTGGTTGCTGCTTATGATCGTGCCCATGTTGGTATCCTAGGTTGTGACATCCGTCCCAAACGACGAGGAAAGCCACGGCGCGAGGACCGAGTACCCGCTTTCCAGATATGTTACACCATACTCCAGCGAAACAATAAAATCGCGGCGAAAGACGTTGTGCTGGATGTTGTCCTCCAGGGAAATGTCGCCCTGGCTCCAGACGCGCACCCAGGTGTCGTCCGCGAGCTGGTAGCCGAAATCCACTTCGTACTGCCCAAGCAGGACGTCGATGGGGTCGGCCAGGGCGTCCCGGTTATCCGGCGTGTTGGATGCTACGATGATCTGCGCCTCGCGCCGGGTTCTGTGGACCTCGATCATGCGCGAGACGACGTTGCCCACCGCGCTCGTCACGGCGATCCCCGCGCCCGAATTGTTCGTGACCGTGACCACCGCGCCCGAGACGCTGACACCCAGGTTGCTGAACGCCCCGGAAATGGCCGACCCCACGCCGGTGGCGAAGGCGTCTGCCGTCTCGGCCGCCGAGGCGACGTAGGTGATAGGCCCGTTGGCCCCCCCGCGCACGGTCATCCCCCATGCGTCGTTGGCGATCGCGGTGTTGCCGAAGGTGAGCATGAATGTCGCACCGGCCGCCGTGTAGGGGTTGCTTAGTGCCGCCGTGATGGACGCGGCCGTGATGGTCTCGGGCACCGCCTGCTTAGGAAGCCAGCGCGTCGTGTCCTTGGCGACCCCACGATCATAGATGGAGACGACGGGCGGCCCCCCGGTGCGGCCGGCGTTCTGGAACGCCGTAACAGGCGGGTAGCCGATACCGACGTGGGCGGCAGGCGTGACTCCGCTCAAGGCGCTTGCCACCGCGCCCTGCAAACCGGAGTAGACCTGTCGCCATGTGGACATCACTTCTTCCGTATGGTTTTCAGCGTTTTGGCAAGCACGACTTCCTTGGCGAGCTTCGTGTTGCCCGTTTTCTTCGCCTTGGCCGCGGCCTTGGCGAGCTTCGACGCCGGGATGGTCTTGCCCTTGGCGATGCCCAGTTTCTTGCGCAGCGCGCCCTTGTTCTCGGTCGCCTTCTTGATCCATTTCTCAGCCATCACGCACCTCCTGCGGAGTTGGTCTGGACGTTGACGCGGCGCACGGACATGGAACTGCCCACGATGCCCGCTTCCAGATGCCAGGGAATCTCCACGATGTAGCGGGAGCCGTTGAGCGTCTGGATGTAGTCGCCTTCCTGCGGGACGAACCCGGGGATGGGCGGCACATAGCAAAAGTAGTCCGCCTCGCCCGTCATACCGGGCACATACGGCTTCATCTGGTCTTTTTTCGGGCGGCTCGTGGGGTTGAGCCCGATGGGGATGGCGTCCGCCGTCGCCCCCACCGCGCCGAACGAGGCCGCGCCGTTGACGATCTGGAGAGGCTGGCCGCCGTTCATCCCCGACTGGTAGTAGCCGGTACCGTCCGGCGCCGACGAGGGGCGGATATACGTCGCCAGGCGGTTTAACTGGATGCCGTAGGACGGCTTGGCGACGGCATGGTGGGCGACGCAGATGCCCACGAACTCGTTGGTGGTGTAGTCCACCAGGGTCGCGCCCTTGCCGTAGAAGGGATCGTTCTGAATCCACACGTCGCCCGTTTCCAGGTATGTCAGGTCGCACACGAGCATGAAGTAGACAAGCCCCATCCCCTCATGCGTCTCCATCGACAGACCGCCCTCGACGACCTTTCGCAGCACCATGAAGTTGATAAGTTGCTCGGTGTCGGCCTGGACGAACGCCCCGCTCACGGTGCTCTGGAGGCGGTAGACATTCCCCGGCTGGCCGACCACGTTGGCCGCAAGCCCGCGCCCGCGGTCGATGATCCGCTGGATACGCGCGTATTCTTGCAGCGTGGGAAACGTGATCTGCCCGGCCGGGGTGCTCATTACATATACACCGACGGGCCGGAGGACTTGAAGTTACCCCGGCGCCGCGTGTTGAGCGGGATGTCGATGAACTCGCCAAGCCGCTGCGCCCATATCTGGTAGAGGCTCAGGCGCTCCGAAAGCTCGGTTGGCCGGGCGAAGAACACATCCGCCTGCTTGATCGACAAGTCCTGCGACGCCGAGCCGTAAGCGTTCTCCAGGAAGTTGAGGATCGGCAGGTAGCCCCATATGGGGTTGGTCGTCCCGGGCTGAATGGACGGATCGAGCAGCGCTCCGTTGGACGTTATGACCGCCGACATGAGCCCCGTGAAAGAGACGGACAACGTGAATGGCGCGGGGTTCGTGAACTCGATCTGCGGTATGGGTATGGCCGTCTGCGTGAACGGGCCAGTGCCGAACGGCGCAATGGCAACGAACCCCGCCGAGGTCAAAGTCGAATTAGTCGCCACGAGCGCGGCCAGCGCGGAGCAGAAATTGAGGCCGTTGTTGGCGTTGAAGTAAAGCGGCGACAGCCCGTTAGGCGACACCAGCATAGCCGCTGTCACGGTCAGCGTGAGCGACACGGCCGACGACAACCCGCCGCCCGAGAACGTCACCGTGAGGGTATCCCCCACGTTGGGTGTCGGCCCCTGGAAGGCGAGCGAACCGTAGGCGCGGCCGGTAAGGCGCGCTTCCTCGTTGGCGTCCAGGTTGTTCATGCGCCATTCCATCATGCCGTACACGTCGAGGTAGCGATACCCGACCGACGTGGCGCCCGCCAGAGTCCCGCCCGACACGGAGACGCGATACAGCCCCGCCGGGGGATATCGGAG
>JAJZZU010000125.1 GCA_021797365.1 Pseudomonadota bacterium
TTGGACCAAAAAATCAATCTCACAGCTTGGCTTCGGAAGTGGAGTCTATATAACGTATTGATTTACCGGGGAGTTATTGGTCGGGGCGAGAGGATTTGAACCTCCGACCACCTGAACCCCATTCAGGAAAATACCCATTTCTATATAATGGTTTAGCGAATAATATCATTTATAATCGGCTACTTACGGCGGTATAAGAGGGTATAGGACGGTGTGAGAAGTTGGAGCAAGTGGAGCAAATTTGGAGCAATACTCCTTTCGGTGAATGTCTGGTCATAACGCCCGAAAACCCGCACCACTGCCAGCCCCTCAGCACACCATTAGTCGCTCGCTGGTTCATTGTCACGGTCGCTGGGCGTCAGGATCGCGGGAATATCTCGGGCACCATGGAGGATGCGGATGATAGTGACGTCCTCCCGTGTTGCCACAAAGAAGATCACGTAGTGGCCGTGAGCGTAGGAGCGGATGTCATCCCCGAGCTCTGGCCGTAGGCGGTAGCCGGGCGGGTTGGCTGCGATCCGTTGGCATTGAACGCGCGGCTCCCGGATGAAGCTGGCGGCTCGCACGGGGTTGTCGGTGGCGATGTAATCGCCGATGGCCTCCAGGTCCTCTTCGGCGAGCGCGGTAAAGGTCAGGCGTGTCAACGCGGCCGGTCATCAGTCTGGGCGCGATACTTGGCCTCAAGCCGTGCGAACACTTCCTCACCGGGCTTAGGTGTGCCACTGGCCTTGCCAGCCGCGATGTCGGCGCGCAGGGCTTGCAACTCAGTCTGATGGCGTAGTTCGCGCTCTTCCAGCAGGCGCAAGCCGGCGCGCACGACTTCGCTGGCATTATTGAAGCGGCCACTTTGCAGTTGCTCGCGGATAAAGGCCTCGAAGTGGCTGCCTAGGGCGATGCTGGTCGGCATGGCACGTCTCGTATCTATTAGTAACAGTTATTAAAACAGCGCCCGCCTTGTTCGTCAATGCCGGCGCAAGGAGGATGTCAACGACGAAAGTCCCGCGTCACCACCAGCCGACGCAGGACCCCATAGGCTTTGAGGTCCGCCACCTGCTGCACGGCATACGCGGGATTCAGCGGCCGCAGGAAGGTCCGCCCGCCATCCAGGATGAGGCGTTTGAATGTGACCCCACCGGTATCGGTTAGGGCCAACACATAATCCCCCGAGAGCGGCTCGAGATCGGGGTCCATGTAGAGCACACCCCCCTCCGGAAAGTCCGGCATCATGGTGTCGTCGGGGACAGACACCGCAAAACCGCGCGAGCCCATGCCGTCGATAGTGTGGATATCGGTATACATGTCTTCCGGATCCACGACACCCGTCTCCACCCATGTCCGGATCGCTGCCCACGTGATGTGGGGGATGTGTCCGCAACGGGGTCCCGAGCGCGTGGTCGTGACACCGTGGGGCGCATCCCCGCGTCCCCCCAATAACCAGTCGACGGTCGTCCCATACCGGGACGCGAGATCCGGAAACTTGTCGGGCGCGGGATAGGTTTCGCCCTCCAGCCAGCGCCGTGCTCCGCGGATTGACATACCCATCGCGCGCGCCACTTCAATCTGCCGACCCCGCCCCTTGGGAGAGACGCCTGCGGCGTCGAGCGCGGCGTTCAAGCGTAGGGCAAAGTTGCGAAGGTGTTCCGGGTTATTCGATTGTTTCATCAGTTGTGCGCGGGGAACCCCGACGACATTGTGGGCCGTATGGCCCATCAGGTCGGGGAGGGAGAGCGCGGCGGCATAGGCCGCCCCTATTCCCGCATCTCCTTTTGTTGGGACTATCGTGGTGAGTGAATATCCATACCCATCCGCCCTCTGGATCAAGGTGCAGAATCGGTGATGGACGCCTTGTACTAGTCCTTGTGTCGTTCGGAAATCGATAAGACAAACGCAAAGGACGATTAGTATAACCACGATATTCCGTTCCCCGTTACTAGGATCACTAACGTGTCCGCATAAAGATCACCGAAACGTCTTGACAACCCAAAAGGATTTGCTAATCATCCACTATTAGCGTGACAATCATGGCACCCATCGAGGAGCGCTCGAGACGCGTCGGACACATTGCTGAATGAGAGCGATTCGTTCCGTGGAGTGCGTGGTGGCCGAAGAAACGTTGCCATGTTAGGGACTTAGGGAAATATCCCTACGATTCTCCTGGCCCTCGCCATGAAAGTGAGGGGCGCGACCTATGGGAGGCTGGGAGATTACGCCATGGCGTGTGCCCCGCGTTATGTGGGGATGAAAGGATGTGGGATGTATGGCTTGAACAAACAGGCCGGTGTGCCCCGCGTATGCGGGGATGAAAGGTAATAGTGCGCGACAAAAGATCACTGATAGTAATCGGCAAGGACGCCGGTTAAGGAGATGGGGATGGCGCAAAAGCGATCACTGGACAGACGACAACTGGCGGCGGACCTGCTTGAGATTGCGGCCACGCTCGAGCGGGGTGATGTCACGTCCGTGTATATCGCCCGCGTCTGGCTCCAGGATCTTGCGAGAGCGCTCCCGGTTCCGCGGGAGCTCGACGTCGTGGATGCCGAGGACCGCAGCTACAACACCAGGACCCGCATCGAAAACCAATTTGGAGTCACAGACAGCCAGGCCGTCACGTAGGCACGGCCAACTGGGGAGGGGGCATGTCAGGAACAGAACGACCATCACAACAGGCGTCGGGGGATACGGGCGTCACTGAGCGCCCCAAGCCGTTGGTGGCGTCTGATGTGGTCCTCCAGGATTTTCGGTTTCTTCCCATCGACATCACGCGGCTTTTCGGAAGCCGCTTCCACGCCATTGCCTCGGATAGCGAATGGCGCGCGGGCGTGACGCTTTGGCTCAAATCCTATCATCAGGTACCCGCTGGCTCGTTACCCAACGACGACGTCGAACTCGCGCGCTTGGCAGAATTTGGGAGAAATCTCAAAAAATTCCTGAAAATCAAAAAAAATGCGTTGTACGGGTGGATTGAGTGTGCGGACGGACGTTTATACCACCGCGTCGTGGCCGAAAAAGTGAACGAGGCTTGGACGCGTAAGCAGCTACAACGGGAAAGGTCACGAAAAGGCAATGCCAAGCGGTGGGGGTCGGAGGCGAAAACCAACGGGGAATCAATGCATTATGCCATTACAGATGCGCCCGATCCGTCTCCCTTAAGGACTCCTTCAGGCATCCCCCAAGTATCCTTTAAGGATACCACAAGGATGCCTCAAGCATCCCCGAAGGATGCCGTAAGGATGCCACAAGCATCCCCAAAGGATGCCACAAGCATCCTTCAGGCATCCCGTAAGGATCCCAAGGGACAGGGACAGGGACAGGGACAGGGAGAGAACACCATTAGCGCGGAGCCGTCTCGCGACGTCTCCACGCCGGCCGGCGATGTGTTCCTCACTCTTCCCTTGGTGGATGGAAGCGAACACCCGGTTACCCAGGCTGATATCGCGTTCTGGACGGAGACCTACCCGGCCGTGGATGTGCCCCAAGCCTTCCGGGGTATGCGCGCTTGGCTCATCACCAACGCACCACGGCGAAAAACCCGCCGTGGTATTGCGCGTTTCGTGAACGCGTGGTTGGAGCGGGAACAGAACAGCGGACGCGCGGGGTCACCGAAACAGCCCACCACGGCCACCGAACGCCACGAGCAACGGCGCGCCAACGCCTTGCGCTGGGCTCAGGAGATGATGGCCAAGGAGGTCAATCGTGAATAACGCGGAGATCCGGGAGCTTGCCGTCGTTGTGACCGATGTGTACGAACTCTATGGCCGCGAATGCTCAGACGGCGTGCATAGGCTGTGGTGGGAAGCGCTCAAGGGGTATGCCCTCGGAGAGGTGCGGCAGGCCTTTTCTCGGCATGTGACGAATCCTGACGGCGGTCAGTTTGTACCCAAGCCGGCCGACATTCTCAAAATTCTGAACGGCGGCGGCGAAACACGGGCCTTGCAGGCCTGGACCCAGGTCGACCAGGCCGTGCGGCGTATTGGCCCCTGGGAATCTGTCGTCTTCGACGATGCTCTCATTCATGCCGTCATAGCCGATATGGGTGGGTGGCCCCGTTTTGGCCAGATAACGGACGACGAATGGCCGTTCGTTCGCAATGAATTCATCAAACGCTATCAAGGCTATCGTCTTCGGCCGCCGACAGAGTTTCCGCGGGCCTTGTCCGGCCATTTCGTGCAACAGAATGCCCGTGTCGGTGCGGACGCGCCCTTGCCCCGTCTCGTCGGTAATGCCGAAGAGGCAACGCGGACCTATCTCGCCGGCCAAGAGATCCGCCACGCCTACCCGTACCTAGCGTCCGATTTGGTGAAGGGTGTCGTAAAACGGCTGGGATCGACCCAGGAGGTATCGCCGGTTTTGAAGGACGGAGACGGAGACGATGATGCCTGACGCCAGCGCTTCCGAGACCCGTTGCTGCGAGGTGGCCCGCGTGCTGTATCAAAACGCGGGCGGCTTCGTAGTGGCGCAGGTGACGGATGATCGGCGGCGGCGCTATGTGGTAACGGGCGTGTGCGACAACGCGCGCGCGGGCCAGCGTTGGGAGGTCACGGGCCGTGTCGAGCAACACGCGAAATACGGCCCACAGTTTCAGGCCGAGGCCATCATCGAACATCTGCCGACAGAGCGGGCGGCGCTGGAGAGGTATCTCGCCTCAGGCAGCCTGCCCGGCGTGGGCCCGGCCACTGCGGCGGCGCTCGTCGCACGGTTCGGCGAGGACGTGATCGCGGTCCTGGACGATCATCCGGAACGGCTGCGGGAGCTGCCGGGGATAGGCGAGAAGAAGGCCGCACGCATCCAGGGCGGCTGGGAGCGGGCGCGCGCGACCTATCGCATCATGCTCTTCCTGCGCGGTCTGGGATTGGGGACCGCACTGGCGCACCGGGTCCACAAGGCCTTGGGCGGGGGGTCGGGGGAGGCCATCATCGCCCGCTTGCAGGCCAACCCGTATCTGCTGGCGACCATCCGCGGAATCGGCTTCCCGACTGCCGATCGCTGCGCCCTGGCGTCCGGCCTCGCGCCCGACGCCACCCAGCGCCTGCAGGCGGGGCTCGTGTACGCCCTGCAAGACCGGGCCCGCGGCGGCCACACGGTGACACCGCAGTCTCAGTGGCTCGCCTTGGCGGGTAGGCTCCTGGATGTCCTGGACGCGCAGCTCCTCCCTGTGGCCAGCGCGCTCACCGCGCGCGACGTGACCTGGCGTCCGCTTGCGAGCGAAGACGGCGTATCGCTGCCGGCGCTGGCACGGGCCGAAGAGGCCCTGGCGCAAGATCTCGGGACGCGCGTCGGCCGTCCGGCCGAGCGGCGTCTCCAGGCGGCGCTCGCGGCCGTGGTCCGCACCGCCCTGAGCCCATCCCAACAGGCGGCGATTACGGCTATCGCCACCCACGCGCTGTGCGTCGTTACGGGCGGTCCCGGGGTCGGCAAAACCACGCTGCTCAAAACCGTCGTCCACGCCGGCATCGGCGCCGGGCTTCGCATCACCCTGTGCGCGCCCACCGGCCGCGCGGCCCGGCGCATGAGTCAGGCGACCGGATACGAGGCGGCGACCATCCATCGTACGCTGGGTGTGGGGTATGACGGCCGGTTTGCGCGTGACGCCCAGACCCAGCTCGAGACCGATCTGGTGGTGATCGACGAGGCGTCCATGATCGACATCGGCCTGGCCGCCGCCCTGTTCGCGGCGATCCCGCCGGATGCGAGCGTCCTGATCGTGGGCGATGCTGACCAGTTGCCCTCGGTGGGCCCCGGGCAGGTCCTGGCCGACATCATCGCCTCGGGGCGCGTGCCGGTCGCGCGTCTCACCGAGATTTTTCGCCAGGCGACCGGGTCGGGGATTACCGCCGCGGCGCACGCGATCCTCGCCGGCCGCGCTCCCGAACCGAATGCCGACGTGATCTTCGTGCCCATGCCCGAAGACGACACGGCGGTTATTACCGGCCTGGTGCAAGACTGCGTGCGGGCGGGCTTTGAGCCGGCGGAGATTCAGGTGCTCTCGCCCATGAAGCGGGGCCCGGTGGGGACGCTGGCGCTGAACACGGCGTTGCGGGACGCCGGGAACCCCGCGCGCCCCGGCAAGGCGGAGATGCGCACGGTCTCGGGTCTGTGGCGCGAGGGCGACCGGGTCATGCAGACCCGCAACAACTACCAGCATGACATCAGCAACGGCGACATCGGCACCATCGCGCGCATCGAAAAAGTCGAGGACGAGGATGCGGTCACCGTCGCCTGGGACGACCGCGAGACGACGCTTGCGCGCGAGGACCTGGATGACATCGTGCTGGCCTACGCCATCACGACGCACAAGGCCCAGGGGGCCGAATACCCCGTGGTGATCGCGCCGGTCACCACGGGCCATTACCCGCTGTTGAGCGCCCCCGTGTTGTACACGGCGATCACGCGTGCCCGCGAGCGGGTGGTGCTCGTCGGCACGAAGCGGGCCTTACAGATTGCGGTGCGCCAGAATCACCATCGGCGCGCCACCGGGTTGACAGCGGCCCTGCGGGAGGCGGGGCAGCGTACGTAATGCCAGGGAGGGCATCCACAGTCGTAAGGGGGTGCATGGTGTACGAAGCAACGCTAGAACGCGATGACGTGATCCGCGCTGAGTCGGTTCAACTCACTATCGGTTATCTCTTGTTGGCTAGGGAGCTAGCCCGCCGCGACGTCGAGCAAGCACGGGCGATCACCGGCCTGCCGCGGTCGTTTTTAGAAATCCTCGCGCACACAACGGTCAGTGCGTTGCGTCAGCATCTCGCAGCGCTTCAGACGCCCGTGGTGTTTGTGCCGCGCCTTCCGCTGCCGTATTGGGAGCAGTTGTCCGCTGCTTTGCGGGACCAGTCGGTACCAGGCGACGTGCTTGCATGCTATGCGGCGGCTTTAAGTATGCGACTAGACGACGATTACGGGAGGGGAGATGGTCATAGTGAATGAGAATGACGCGCTTTTTGCGCACAGATGTGCACAGATCGCAGAGTTTGTGCGTGAGCATGGCCACAGTCGCATCCCGGTGCGGATCTCGGGGAAACTGAATCCTCTCGGCAATTGGTGCAATCAACAGCGCTATTATTGGCGTCGGGGTCGACTCTCACCAGAGCGAGTCGCGCAACTCGAGGCGGCCGGCATGCATCTCGCGGTGACAGTACCACAGTCACGAGATGCGCGACGTCGGGCGCCTGCCAAGGAAAAATTGGCTACGGGCAAGGCCCGCGCGAGGCGGCGCCGCCCGGGACGCCACAATGTCATCAGGCTCTCGATACAGGGGGATCAGGACCTGATCCCCC
>JAJZZU010000126.1 GCA_021797365.1 Pseudomonadota bacterium
ACCGCCATGGAGCATGCTTTCGTTTGCGCGCGTCTCGCGGTATCGTCAGGGCGTCGATTGCGCCTTACTGCAGGAATGTTCGCGGAGTACGGGCAAGCCGCGATCGAACGATCTCGCACCAGACCGGGGTTGCGGGACGGCCTCTATCCGATGCGCTTGCGCAGGAGCTGGACAGTGACCACTGTTGCCAACGACATTGCCGATGCGCTTGCGATGCCAGATCTGACTTATCGCAGGCTCCTCGAAATGATTCCCATGCCGATCGCGATCTTCTCGGGCGCGGGGGCGGTCTTCGTGAATACGGCGGCATGCGTTTTGATGGAGGCCGAGTCGGCGCAGGAGCTTCTGGGTCTGCCGCCGACCGCGTTCGTGCATCCTTTGGATAGCGCCATTGTCGAGAATCGCATGCGCAAGCTCGAAGAAGGCGCGCTGCTGAACGCTCCGGTGGCGCTCAGGCTCCTTACGCGCCGCGGTCGATTGCGCCGCATCATGACCTCCAGCGCGCGTATTACAGTCGGCGGCCAATTACTGATCGCCGTCATATCCACGGACGATACCATGCGTTACGAGGCCGAAGATCGCCTAAAGGAGAACGAGGAGAACTTTCAGAGGTTGTTCGAAAGCACGCAAGATGTGTACTACCGAACGGATGCCGACGGCGTGGTTCTCAAGGTCGCGCCTGCGGTGCGCCGCGTACTGGGCTACGAGCCCGAGGAGATCGTGGGCCGGCGCGCGGAGGACTACTATCCCAGCCCGAGCGAGCGTGAACCACTGAAAAAGGCCCTGCGGGAACATGGAAAGGTGCAGGACTTTGAGGGTCGCATGGTACGCCGTGACGGAGTCATCATCGATATATCGATCAGCAGTTATGCCCTTTATGGGCCCACCGGACAGTTCTTGGGGGTCGAGGGCATCTATCGCGACATAAGCGATCGCAAGAATCTCGAAAGGGAGCTGCGTCGGCTCGCCACAAGCGACAGCCTGACCGGGATAGCCAACCGCCGGGCCTTTCTCGAACAGGCCAGCGATTGCCTGCGGCGCGCGGCGCGTTACGAGAAGGATGTCGTGCTTTTCATCGCGGACCTGGACCACTTCAAGATGGTGAACGACCGTTACGGGCATGTCGCGGGTGACGGGGTATTGCAGGCGTTCGCCGCGGCGGTGGCGCCTGAGTTACGTGACACGGATTTTTTCGGGCGTCTCGGCGGCGAGGAGTTTGGCATCCTGCTGCATGAGGTCCGCCGCAAGGAGGCGCAACATGTCGCCGAGCGTATCGGGGAATCCGCCCGCAGCCTGCGATTCGCCGCCGCCGACGGCCAGCAATACGGTATCACGGTCAGCATAGGAGCGACCCGGAACCATCGCGATGACCGGGGTATCGAACGGCTCCTGGCGCGCGCCGATATGGCGCTCTACGCCGCCAAGGAGGCAGGCCGCGACTGCATACGCTGGTCGGAGCCCTAGGCGAGGCCAAAGTCGATCCTTGATCGGCCTAGGGTCAACGGCCCGGTCGGCGGCCTTGGCGTGGCCGGGCCATGCCCTCGGTCTCGCGGACTGGAGATCTCTGGCGCTAGCAGGCGGGTGAAACACCGATACCCGCATCGAAGTGCGGCCGCAGGGAGTCGCCGACAGAAGGCCGGGCGCTCGTCTTCCGTGGCGCATGAATGGGCGGGGTGCGCGAAGACGGGGCATCCCCTTGGCCCTGTCCTGATCTTTACCCGGAATCGTCCCGGCAAGACACGGGCTTTTGTGTCGCCTAAAGCATGACGAGCCGCATGGCGGCGATATCAGCGAGGCGTGGCAGGCCCCGTCACAGGGTCTGTGTGCCGGGATCGCTTTTACGACCGAGGATTCCCTAAGCCCGCGATGCGATGGGTGGCCCACGCAGCCCCGGAGGCTCCTTGGGGACCGCGGGTTCTGACAGTAAACACCATCAAGGCTTTGCATTCGGCACCCTCGAAATAGGTGGCGCTTGTGGACCCTGCGCCGCAATTTGTTCAGGTAATAAGGCGGAAGTATATACTTGACAAAACCTGTCTGAGGCCATAGGCTATGCCCCATAGATGAGGAGTTTGTTATGGTCGCAGCAGTCCTGAATCAGCCCCAATTCCAAGACCCTGACAGGGCGCGCGATTATTTGGAAGCTCTGCGCTGGCCGCACGGACCCATTTGTCCGCATTGTGGAAACGCTACACATGACCGCATCTATAAGGTGACACCAAATACCGATAAAAAGGTACGCAAAGGTCTGTATAAGTGCCAAGAGTGCAAACAGCAGTTTACAGTTACGGTTGGAACCCTGTTTGCAGACAGCAAGGTTCCTCTGAACAAGTGGTTGCAGGCTGCATATCTTATGGCTTCGAGCAAGACAGGCATTAGCGCCAAGCAGTTGGAGCGTATGTTGGGTGTTACCTATAAGACCGCATGGTTCATGGCTCACCGTGTCCGCGCAGCCATGACAGACGACGGGGTAGCCTTACTTGGTCAAGATGGAGGCGCCGCCGAAGTGGACGAAGCCTATTGGGGAGGAAATATCGGCAAGCAGCGCCGGGGCGTTCGTGGGTGGGCTCACAAAATGAAGAGCCGTCTCGCTGGTCGAGCGCGAAGGCAAGAAGCGCTCGTTTTACGTTGCCAACGTAAACCATAAGACGGTCGGTCCGACTTTGCGCGAGCAGATCAAGTAAAGGACGTCCATCGTGACCGATGACACAAATGTCTACGATAAATTGGCAAAGACCTTGCTAGTCATGAGAAGGTCAACCATAGCGCGGGTGAGTATGCGCGCGGTGATATGACGACAAATACAGACAAACCGAGCTCGCCATCCTGAAACGCGGCCTTTATGGGACCGTTCACAGCGTAGGCGAGCGGCATTAAGAACGATACGCGACGGAGTTTGATTTCCGCTAGAATTATCGCCAAAAGCTAGGATACACGGATGTGAAGAGGGCTGACGTGTTGCTGGCGGGTATCGCTGGCAAACGGCTAACATACAGGAATTCTGATTGCTGCTAAGCCTATCCGCAGAAAGGCGGCCATCATGGAAAAGAAGGAAATAAAACTTAAGATTGAGGCATTTACCCCGGAAACTATTCCGATGCTTCGTCTTGGGGAATACATGGCTGAGTTCGCAAAGCTCTTAGCTAACCACAAGAGTGTTCATTTTCAACGCCTGGAGACTGGCAGCACAGTTGTTGCAGCGACAGTCGAATATGAAGATGCGCCGAAAGTAAGAAAACGCCTTTGGGAGGTACAAAGGTCGGAAGCGCCGAAGGACGCAATCGATAGCTTCTCGCGCCTCAATGCTATGCTGCGTGAAGATAATGCAGTTGGGCGAGTTCTTTTGGCAGCGAACGATAACCATCTGGAAGAGGCGCTATACCTGGCTGGACGGGAAATTCCGATGCCGAGACAGATTGGCCCGCTTACTGAGCCCGTCACGATAAAAGCGCAGTTGTATCGGATTGGGGGCCGTGACCAATCGGCTCATGCCCAGATGGTGGATGGTGCCGGAAGGAATTGGAACGGGATTCTAACACAAGAGCAAGCAGCAAATATGGCCTCGGCCGGTGGTAAGGGGCTCTATAGGTGGTTTCTCGTACATGGTCAGGCGAAATGGATTCGTACAGACAGCGGGGAATGGGAGGTCAAAGAGTTTCGGATTACTGATTTCAGTCCACTTCCCGAAGATTCCCTGTCGGAAGAGGTCAAGAAGCTAAGGGATATTGAAGGAAACCAATGGGCAGAGATCAATGACCCAATAGCGTTCATTCGGGAGTCGAGAAACGGGGATATTCAGTAATGGTGGTCTTTGATACCTCCGTAATCGTCGGAATAGTCGACAAGAATCCGAAGGCGCCCATTGATCCTGTAACAGCGCTCCCGTTGGCCAATTTCAAGGAGAGAGAGTCGAGTTCTTGATTGAAGCCCTTAGCGTCGCTAATGAAACAATCATTGTTCCGACACCTGTCCTGAGCGAATTTCTGGTCAAGGCAGGTCCAAATAGGCACGACTATGTGACACAGTTTCATATGGCCCGACATTTCCAGGTCGCGCCGTTTGACGAGAGATCCGCAATCGAATTGGCATTTCTCAATGATCCGGATCTCAATGGCGGCAAGCGGCTTGATCCTAAGACGACGTGGGCGAAGATCAAAATGGACAGACAGATAATAGCCATAGCCAAAACCAACGGTGCCACACGCATATATACCGGCGATACTGACTTAGCGATTTGTGCCAGAAATAACGGCATTCAAGCGATTATGGCATGGGAATTACCAGAACCACCACAGCCGGAAGAAAGTCGGCAAACTTCGTTCTGAGCGTTCACAATGAAGAAGCCTGAGACCAAACAGATGCCCCGATCTCCGGGTGGCAAGAAATCACCTGATGACGTGCTAAGAAAAATGTTGGCGACGCCACCTAAGCCTCACTTGAAGCCAGAGAAAAAGAAACCCCAAACATAACTACTTGATTGGCGCAGGTGCCGGGTTTGTTTTGTATATACATCCGTAATAAATACGCCATGCCACCAGGAGGTCGATGGCAAGACACGCCTTCAGGCAATCGGTCTGCCAGTTGGTGCCATGCAACGTGATACCCGCTTTTCAGAGCGCGGAGTGGGACTTTGATGCCCCAGCGCCGGCCGGGCGTACCAGATAAGCTTCGCGCGCCTCTGTGAGGTTTGTCACGGCGAGTGTCGTAGGTAGCACCCATTCCAGTGGGGGCTTATTCCCGCCGGCGCATCTTGCGCTATCCGCACGATTGTCTCGGCGCCTATGGGGGTTTCGGTCGCCCGATCATGGGGCTGCAACAAGGTCTGGTGGTCTTGCGTGATCCAGGAATCGGTAAGCGGCCTTGGTTGTGACGCGACTGCCGCAGGTGTAGGTCAGAGAGGCCGTGGCCCGGGCATAAAAGCCATGCGCCAGCGACAGGGGACGGGTTTGCAGTCGCGCATCGGGGTGCGCCTCGCCAAACTCCGGCCCGGCCCATCCACCAGGGGTCGGGGACGGCGTGGGTCGGTTTAAGCGGGCCACGCCCCGTGCGCTTGTAAGATCGTTGGCCAATGCGACGGCCATGGATAGACCCGAATACCCGGTGTCCCGCAAACACTGCGGGACACGATCAGGGCCCCGTTTCCAGGGGCGCCGCATCGCGATCCCCGCGGGCCTCGAGCCACCGCACGCCCCGGGACTAATGCAAGGTGCGCGGGATGCTCAAGGAGAACGCCGGGATGTCGGCATCGAAGTGCGTCCCGTCGTCGGCTACCATCTGGTAGCTCCCGCGCATGCTCCCTACGGGCGTCTCTATCATCGCGCCGCTCGTGTATTCGAAGCTCATGCCAGGCTCCAGGTAGGGCTGTTCGCCGACCACCCCGTCGCCACGCACCTCCTGGACCTTGTTGTTGGCATCGGTGATGATCCAGTGACGTGTCAGGAGCCGTGCTGGCACCGATCCGGTATTGGTGATCGTGATCGTGTAGGCAAAGACGTAGCGGTTGGCCTCGGGGGCCGACTGGTTGTCCAGATAGGCGGTCTTTACGCCCACCTCGATGCGATGCTCGCTTTTGCTCATCATGATGCCCTCAAGCCCTGCGACTCTCGCAGGGTACTGAAAAAAAGACGGAGTCTTCGAGCCGCAAGGCGGTCAGCGTCCCGCCCCACAGACACCCGCTATCAAGACAAATGACGTTTCCGAAGGTGCGACGACCCAGGCTCGACCAATGACCGAACAGGATGCGTGTCCCCCGGCTGCGCCGCCCTGGCACATCGAACCACGGCACAAGGCCCGCGGTCTGGGTCCCAAGCGGGCCCTTGTCGCGCATGTCGAGCCGTCCCCGCAGGTCGCAATAGCGAATGCGCGTCAACGCGTTGGCGATAAAACGCAGCCGCGCATCGCCGGTGAGCTCCGGGCTCCACAGGTCGGGCAGGGGGCCATACACGCCTCCTAGTGCCCGACAGAGATCGGGGCCCCGCAGGACCGCCTCGAGTTCGGCGGCGAGGGTGCGCGCCTCGCGGATATCCCATTGTGCGGGAACACCGGCATGCACCATGGCGACGTCATGATGCTCATCATGATACAGGAGCGGCTGCTTTCTTAGCCAGTCGAGAAGCTCGACGCGATCGGGGGCCGACAGGATGGCCTCCAGGGTGTCGCCTGCGCCGATGCGGCGGGCCCCGCAGGCCACACCAAGCAGGTGCAGATCATGATTGCCGAGCACGATGACGGGATCCGTCAGGGTGCGCAGAAACCTGAGGGTTTCGAGCGACTCGGGCCCGCGGTTGACGAGATCGCCCGTGAGCCACAGGCGGTCCACGCCATCCACGTAGTGGATATGCGCAAGCAGGGTCTGCAAGGATCGCAGACAGCCCTGCAGGTCGCCTATGGCGTAGGTGGCCATCGGATGTCCCGGGCGAAGGCGTCTGTCGCCTCGACGAGTGCGCTTGTGATACCAGGCTCGGCGGCCGAATGGGCCGCCTCCGGCACGACCGTAAGAGTGCTTCGGGGCCACGCCGCATGCAGCTCCCAGGCATTGCGCATGGGGCAGATCAGGTCATAGCGCCCCTGCACGATGACGCCCGGTATGTGCGCCAGGCGATGGGCGTCCGCGAGGATCTGGTTGTCGCGCAGGAAGGCACCGTGCATGAAGTAATGGCATTCGATGCGCGAGAGCGCCATGGCGGTGTGGTTCAATGCAAAGAAGTCCACGACCTCTTTGCGCGGGCTCAGGTTGGCGGTGCGCCCCTCCCACAACGACCAGGCATGGGCGCAACGGCGGCGCTCATCCTCGTCGGGACCGGTGAGCCGCCGATAGTAAGCGCCCACCATGTCGCCCCTGTCGGCCTCCGGAATGGGGGCGATGAAGTCCTGCCAGTAGTCGGGATACACCCAGTTCGCGCCTTCCTGGTAGAACCAGCGGATCTCCATGGGCCGGCACAGGAAGATGCCGCGCAGGATCAGGCCCAGCACGCGCTCCGGATGGGTTTCGCCGTAGACGAGTGCGAGCGTCGAGCCCCACGAACCCCCGAACACCAACCACCGCTCTATGTTGAGGTGGGCGCGTATGCGCTCGATGTCGGCGACGAGGTCGGCCGTGGTATTGCCATCCAGCGCCGCATGCGGCACCGATCGTCCGGCGCCGCGCTGATCGAACAGGACAATGCGGTAGCGCGCGGGATCGAAGAACCGGCGATGGTAGGGCTCGCAGCCGGCCCCCGGACCGCCGTGCAGGAACACGACCG
>JAJZZU010000127.1 GCA_021797365.1 Pseudomonadota bacterium
GGAAGCAGTACTTGATGCCCTTATGGATGATGCGAAGTGGCGCGAGGTTTCAGTGCAGGAGCAGGCCTACGCGCGGGAACACTTTTCGCTTGAGGCGATGGCTAGGGTTATAGAGACGGATATACGTACAGAAGGTGTGGGGCTCATCGGCAAGACCGGGGCGCTGCGCGCGGAACAGAGATGCATATCCTAATTATTAAGCGCGGAGCATTGGGCGATGTCGTGGGCACCGCCTATTTTGCGCGCGCTCTCAAAGAGAAGCAGGGCAATGGCATTCGCATCTCGTGGATTACGTCGACTGACGCATTACCTTTGCTGCGATTCAACCCATATATCTATGACATTGTGATATCCGTTTAAGCGGCGATCCCCTATGTTTTCGGCTTAGTGTTTTCTTTTGACGATGATGGTGATGTTTTTGAGGGTTTTGCCTCGCTGTGCGCACATACTGGGAATATTGGATAAATGTCAGTATAAAAGCGCATGAATACGCGCACGAAAAGGTTTCTATGAACGCGATGGAGCCGGATTTGCCGAGGATATGCAGTTGGTCTGGAAAGCGACTGGCACAGAAATTGTCGTATGAATGTGATAGTGAGGCATATTTGGATTGTTGGACATAGATCATGAGTGCGCGGCCAGAAATAAGCATCATAGTAGTTTCTGGCAGATTGTGTCCGTAGCCGTTATTCACCCGGTATTGGACAATACAAATATGTGGTTTATGAGCGACGGGACACCAGGAGTATATCTGAGCAATGTTTGTGACGATTGCCTCAATTGCTTGCGATGGGAAATCGCTAATGGCAACCGTTTACGCATCCGTTGATGATGGGGTGGCAAGATGTCATTAATCGTGAGAGCGCGTGCGCCATTGCGTCTCGGTTTGGCTGGCGGCGGCACCGACGTGTCCCCGTACTGCGACATTTATGGTGGCTATGTGCTTAATGCAACCATCGATCGCTACGCTTATGCTGTGATCAAGACGCTGGACGGATCCGAAGTGCGTTTTCGAGCCGTAGATCAACAGCTCGATGAAACGTATTCAATGGAGGAGACGTATTCCGTAGGCGAGCCTTTAGTGCTGACCCGCGAACGGAATTTGCACCAGGCAGTGTATATCCACATGGTACAGAACTTCAATGGGGGGCGCCCCATCTCTATGGAGTTGAGCACGTTTTGTGATGCGCCGGCGGGGTCTGGCTTGGGGGCATCATCGACCTTGGTAGTGGCCATGATTAAGGCTTTCTCGGAGTTTCTTAACCTCCCATTAGACGACTACAATATTGCGCGCCTAGCCTTCAACATTGAGCGCCTCGATTGTGGTTTGCAGGGTGGCCGTCAAGACCAGTATTCGGCAACTTTTGGCGGCTTCAATTTTATGGAGTTCTATGCGGAAGAGCGCGCCATCATAAACCCCCTGCGCATCAAGAACTGGATTGTCTGTGAGCTGGAGGCGTCGATTGTTCTTTACTTCACCGGCGTTTCGCGGGAATCGGCGCGAATCATTGCGGATCAAAGCAGTAATGTGACGGCTGGAGCAGCGGATGCGTTGGATGCGATGCACGATATTAAGCGTGAGGCATTGATAATGAAGGAATGCCTGTTGCGGGGGGACTTCGGGGGTGTGGTGGAGTCGATGCGCCATGGGTGGGAAAGCAAGAAGCGTTCAGCGAGGACCGTTTCGAACCCAGAGATAGACGAGATATATGAGGCGGCGTGTCACTCGGGCGCTCTGGCGGGTAAGGTATCCGGCGCCGGTGGTGGGGGCTTCATGTGGTTCTTTGTGCCAACAGAAAGGCGCGTGGATGTAATGCGCACCTTAAAACGTTTCGGTGGGCAGGTGAGCAATGGGCATTTCACAAAAAACGGAACACAGGCGTGGAGAATGTTGTGAGAGCTTACATCACGTCACAGATTCATGAAAGCCAGCGCGTCATATCAGCCATGCTGGTTGATGAGGTGTTGGTGGCGCAAATAGAGGCAGCAGCTCAGGCGTGTATCGATTGCATGAAGGCGGGCAAGAAAATCTTGCTCGTCGGTAACGGTGGCAGTGCTGCCGATGCGCAGCACATTGCCGGTGAATTGGTCAGCCGTTTTGCGTTTGACCGCCAGGGGTTGCCGGCGATCGCATTGACCACGGATACGTCCATTTTAACGGCCATTGGTAACGACTATGGGTACCGCGAATTGTTTGCGCGCCAAGTGCAGGCACATGCTCAAAAAGGGGATGTGCTGATTGCTTATTCCACGTCAGGCGAGTCGCTAAACATCATTCGTGCTTTAGAAGAGGCCCGAATCCGGGGCGTGATTTGCATAGGCATGACGGGTAATCGCGGAGGCCTCATGGATGGTTTGTGTGAGCACTGCTTGAGCGTGCCAAGCACGGACACACCAAAGATTCAGGAAGGGCATGCTGTGCTTGGACACGTTTTATGTGGTCTTGTGGAGCGGGCGTTGTTTACGCCAGTCGCCTGATGGAGGCCATCGTTCTAGCTGGGGGTTTTGGGACACGGTTGCGTCAAGTGGTCGCCGATGTGCCTAAACCCATGGCCCCTATTGCCGGGCGTCCATTCCTTGAGGTCTTGCTCGGTTCATTGGCGCGTAATGGCTTTCGCAGGGTGATCCTGTCTTTGGGTTTTATGGCAGACACGATCCGTGGTCATTTCGGCAGGCGCTTCTCTGGCGTAGATCTGACCTATGTGGTTGAGGATCAACCCTTGGGTACTGGTGGTGGTGTACGCCTTGCGATGGATCAGGCCACAGAAGACCATCTATTCGTCTTTAATGGCGACACCTTTCTCGATCTTGAAGTGGAACAGGTGGAGCGGCAATGGGCTATGAAACGGCGCCCCGTGATCGTTGGGTGTGAGGTGTCAGATACCGCCCGTTATGGCCGTTTGCTGGTTGTCGCTGGCGTGGCCAAGGGATTCACCGAGAAAGGGGTTGGCGGGGCTGGGCTCATCAATGCCGGTTGCTACGTGCTTAATCGGGGCCAATTGGATGTGTTCCCGCCCGGAAAGCCTTTTTCTCTGGAAGTAGAGTTTCTCACCTCTGCGCTGATGCGTGGTGAGTTCGATGTGTTTGTGAGCGCAAGGCAGTTCATCGACATTGGCGTTCCGGAAGACTTTTTTCGAGCGCAGACCCAACTTGCAGGCTATTGAGATAGGGCAATTCCAATCTCTTCTGTAAGCCCATTTCGATAATGGCACCGTTTCTGTAATAGAGAGTTTGTGTGCGCTCTAAACCGTTCAATTGCCACCAGGCTGAGTGCCAAACTTAAAGCCTAGCGCGATATCCGATAGCCAGGACGCGTTCCACCAGATGCCCTTAAGCACCCGGTATTTCCCTGCGCGGCGCGGGACGTCTGTTTGTCGTCCCGCCTCTCAAATGGTTTGCAATCAACCCCCTTGATTGGATAGGGGCATAACGGAGGATATCCTGTGAAGGTTGCCAGCATAGGGTGGTGCAGGGTATTGCAAGTAAGTAAGAAGCCGCAGTTCCCGTCGTCCACGCGTCACGGTATCAAGGATTACGCCCGTCATGACACTTAGACACGCGAGCGTGGTAAGACCCATGGCAAGAACCGCGGTCGGGAGCCTTGGCACGAGACCCGTGTGAATGTATGTGAGAACCACGGGCTCTATAAGTACCAGCGCCGTCAGGAACAAAAGGACCGCGATAGAGCCAAAAAAGACGATCGGGCGCTCATGCCGCACAAGCTTCAGGATTAGCATAAGAATGCGCCAGCCATCGCGGTAGGTGCGCAGCTTGCTTTGCGAGAAAGGCGGTCTTCCCCGATAATCTCCGGTGATATTCGACACGGGCATCGAGGTTTCGAGAGCGTGCACAGTGAGCTCTGTTTCGATATCAAAGCCGGAAGAGAGAGCGGGAAAGGATTTGACGAACCGCCGGGAAAAGACTTTGTAGCCTGACAGCATGTCATCAACGCGGCTACCGAAGATGCGTTTTACCGTGCCGGTTAGCAGGTGGTTACCAATTCGATGCCCACTGCGATACGCCAAGATCTCGGTTTCCCGGCGCACGCAGTTCACCAAATCGAAGGGCCCGCTCATGGCGAGTACCAGCATATCCGGAGCAATGCTGGCGTCATAAGTGTTGTCGCCGTCCGTCATGAAGTAAAAATCCGCATCCACATCCCGGAACATGCGGCGCACAACATGCCCCTTACCTTGTTGGCTTTCCTGACGAACGATAGCGCCGGCCGATAGCGCTTCGCGAACCGTATTGTCTACGGAGTTGTTGTCATACACATAGATCGTGGCCGTTGGTAAAGCCGTTTTGAAGTCGTTAACAACCTGGGCTATCGTAACGCCTTCATTGTAGCACGGTATTAATACGGCGATCGCTGGTGTGGTCGTCATGGATACCCCAAATTCTACGTGCGTCGGCTCGGGAAGGCGTTTATATGCTCCACTTTGCAGAGCGCAACCGAAAAAATCCTGGTCTGGATCTTGGTACAATGATCTGTGGAGCGAAGGTGATAAGGCGCCAATGTGGGTGCGCCCGCAAGACTTGCGCGAAACGATTTCTTGTATCGTACTAGATAGTACACCGGTCCGTGGAATTTGTAGATTGGGGCGAGGTCAGTTTTAAGAAAGCGGCGTGTAAAGCCGATGTTTTCCGGTATTCCGATTATGCGTGTATTGTCCGGAAAGTAAGGCAATATAAAGCCCATAGGTTGTTGCCCAACGATCAATAAGCAATGTTGGTATTTCCGGAACGTACTTCTATTTAGCCCGAAATACGAAGCGCGATACGGCTCGCGGCCCCAGTTCGGCTCTGGGAGATTGGAGAGCGCTGCAGCGAAGACGAAAGCGGCAATGGCCGTTGGGGCTAACGATGTATAGCGAGCGGGTCTGACGGAGCAGAGAAGGGTAAACAGTGCAAGTGGCGCAAGAAGTTCAAGGACCGCGAGATACCGATAATAGCCGAATACTAACGCCCATACGATGAAGGCTATCAGAAAGAATGTGATGAAAAAAGCGCGCCCCAGATCTTCTGGCGAGGCGGATCTGCGGATTGTATGAGCGCGCCATGCGTATGGTATCAAAAGTATAAATATGAGCGCGAATAATGAGTTGCGAAAATGGATTTCCATGCCGCCAGCCCGCTGGGTACCAAAGATAAAGGCGCTGAATGGGATCTTGGTGGCCTCCAGGAAAGAGGTTGGAATCCATCGCTTGTCGCGCCAGGCATGCGGGGCCATATACGGAGAATGGAAAATGTTGTTGAAGTAGGGGAATATCGGGTTGTGGAAATGCCTCCAAAGGAGCCAGCCGATATTCGCATAGGTGGAGCCAAATGCGCACACCATAGCTATAGAGAAAATGGCCATGGCGACCGCGGTTTTTCTAGGGGCCAATTGGCGCTGTGTCCCGAGGATGAGGGCCAGAGACAAGAACGCGGCGAGCGCGTAAGTCATTTGCGTAAATTTTAGGCCCGACACGAATCCTATAAGTAAGCCTGCGACCGCGAGGTCGGCTGGGCGCTCGGTGCCGCGCGCTGCTGTTGTCACGTAACGGGTGAGCAGAAATATCCCGACGATGACAGGGGTCGCGAGAAGGGTGTCGCCCATCGTTCCGCCGATTTCCGACCAAAAGACCGGACCTATAAGGGCAGAGAGCGTCAGGAGCGTCGATATTAAGAGTGGACGCCTTGTCGTGAAATCTGAGATGACGTAGGTCGAGAAAAAAAAGACCGCGGATAGCGCAAAGGACTGCATTGTCGCAAGAATCATATTGACGGCAAGAGGCGATAGCGCGGAGATCAGAAAGTAATAGAAGGAATTGAGCAGAGGGTCGAGGTAAGACTGCACCGTGGCCAAAGAATCGGAAAACAGTTTGCCGTGCGTGTAAAGATATCCATTGTAAAAGTGATAATTTAGTAAATCCCAATTGACGTCGGCGCCAAGATGGTAGCCAACTAGGCATGTTACGAGCGCAAAGGTGGCGATGACGATCACGCGGGAAAAAAGGGCCATCTCAAGAGCTGATGGTTTGGATAATTCCTTATCCACAGGTTGTGTGGGACGGCTTATGGTATTGTGCATTCTAAGGTTTACGTCCCCCGGAAGGGAGGGCGATTGGAGTCGTGCGTGATTCTTGCACGGCCCTTATAGGAATACAACCCGCTTGGCCGCGGCGTAATTGAAAAAGAGCCCAGCGATCGAGCCAACGGCCACCGCCCAGACCGGGTGTTTTGCAACGAGAGGCATAGAAAGGATCAGCGAAATGTAGACGCAGTTATTGACGAGCCAGCCAAGCCCATTAGCTGAGGTGTACAATAGCCACTCCTGCAGGAGCGTTTTGCGGGTACCTTGGCCACGGAAAGTCCAACTACGGTTGCCAAGCCACGTGACATGAACCGCAACGAAGAAGGCGACGCATTGAGCGGTGATCGGGCCGACACCGAGCGCTGCCAGTCCGGCAACGATGCTCGCATCAGCGAGAAATCCTGCTGTGCCGACTACGCCGAAGGCAAAAACAGTTTTGTCAATCGCGAGCACGAATGGGTTCTGTATACTAAGATTTAAGCAGTGTAACAGTGAGGGTGGCGCAAAAAAAGCGCCCAGCGTAACTACTTCACGGTGAAGTGGTTCTTAAGAGTAGTTTTGGCTTTTGGCCCCCATCCCCCCTGAGCATAAACTAAGATCAGGGGGTGCGGGCGGGTGTGGGAGCGACGTTGCCCTGCCTTGTCATGGACTCGGGGGTCTTCGGGGCGCATTGGCACCTATCCGGTGCCCAAGCGGGCCTGCCCTGCCCCTGGTCGCCCCTGGATCGCTGGTGGGGCCGATGGCCGAGGCGGGGGTGGTCTACGTATCGCCCGGGCGGTCTAGCGTGAGATCGGGCGCGGTGCGCTGCCCGAGTTTTGTGTCAGGCGCAAGCAATCGAGGACCTGGCGGGTCCGGAAGCTCAGCTTGCGCATCGGCGTATGCGTTATCGTTCGCAGCAAAGAATGGACTGGGACCATTCTATGGACGCTAAGTTGCTGCTGAGTGGCACACTTTATGTGAAATATAGGAGGGAGTAGCAACCCGCGTATTGCCGGCAGAGTTCACATTCGTGATCCCGCAAGGCATCGCGTCGATCACCAAACAGGTCCCGCGGATCCTCGAAGATGCCGAGAACGGCCTACCCGACACCCTGCGCGCATTGATCG
>JAJZZU010000128.1 GCA_021797365.1 Pseudomonadota bacterium
CAGCGCGCGAAAGCGCTACCAGGGCCTCATCATCGTATTCCATGCCCTCTTCGCGCAGGATCGCGGCCATATGGTCGCGAATCTGGGTATCGGTCAGGCGCCGCAGGGCGAATTTCTGGCAACGTGAAAGGACCGTGACCGGGAGTTTCTGCGGATCCGTGGTTGCGAGAATAAATTTGACGTGTGGCGGGGGCTCCTCCAGGGTCTTGAGAAGGGCATTGAAGCTATGGGTCGAGAGCATGTGGACCTCATCGACGAGGTACACCTTGTAGCGCCCGCGGGTCGGCGCATACTGCACATTATCGAGAAGCTCGCGGGTATCGTCGACCTTGGTACGCGAGGCCGCGTCGACCTCGATGAGGTCGGCGAATCGCCCGGCGTCTATCTCCTGGCAGGCCGAACACTTCCCGCACGGGTCGGGCCCCATCCCTTGCTCACAGTTCAAGGCCTTGGCAAGGAGACGCGCCACGGTGGTCTTGCCGACGCCACGGATGCCGCTGAAAAGATAGGCATGGTGGACACGCCCTTCACTCAAGGCAAAGCGCAACGCGCGGACCACGGAGTCCTGACCCAAAAGCTCTGGGAATGTGCGCGGACGCCATTTTCGCGCCAGCACCAGATAACTCATGAGGGTCCTCGCAGCCAATAGGGGGTGGCGGCTTGGGCCGGCCCGACGCTGCACCCGACCGGATCGCTACGGCTGCTTCCTTCCGGACCTGACCGGGTTTACGATCGATCGCCACAGCGGGGGTCGGCCGTCACCGCCATTGAAAATCTCTGGAGACTTCATCCAGAACGACGAGATTAGCATAATGAGAACAAGCCGGCAAAACGCCGTTTCTCCACCCCCCAAAACCCCCGCCCGCCAGCGCGGGTGCCGTTCCCTTGGCCAAGGGGGTCACGACTCGTGACCCGCAGCCTGAAAACTCGCATCGCCGACTGGGTCGCGGCCGGACGCAATGTCGTAGGAGACCTGTATCACGCCCTCATCACCATGGGCTGGCCGGCCTTCCTGCTGGGCATCGGCGTCATCTTCGTGCTCGCGAACAGCGCCTTCGCGCTTGCCTATCTGGCCCAACCCGGGGCTATCGTCCACGCCCGGCCCCAATCGTTCGCCGACGCGTTCTTCTTCAGCGTCCAGACCATGGCCACCATAGGTTATGGGATCATGTACCCGGGCACGTTCTACGCCAACGTGCTCATGAGTCTGGAGACCCTGATCGGCCTGTTCGGCGTGGCGTTTGCCACCGGCCTGGCATTTGCGCGCTTCTCGCGCCCGCGCGCTCGCATCCGCTTTAGCGAAGCGGCGGTGGTGAGCCTCTATCACGGCGTCCCCACGCTCATGTTCCGGGTGGCCAACCAACGCGGCAACCAGATCCTCGAGGCGCGCGTGCAAGCGACGCTCTTGCGCACCGAGCACAGCCCGGAAGGCCAACGGATGCGCCGGTTTCGGGACCTCGTATTGCTGCGCGATAGTACGCCGAGTTTCAGCTACTCGTGGACCGTAATGCATCCCATCACCAGCAACAGCCCGCTGTCGGGGACATCGCGGGCGGCCCTCGAAGAGCAGGATGCTGAACTCGTAGTGATCCTGGCCGGCCTCGACGAGACCCTCTCCCAGACCATCCATGCGCGGCATGTGTACAAACCGGCCGCGATCCATTGGCGCCACCGGTTACGCGACATCCTCTCCAAGGATACCCACGGCAACTACCTCATCGATTATCGCCACTTCGACGGTATCGAGATCGAACCACCAGAGACCCAGGGGGAGGCGTAAGCGCAAGCCGCCGACGGCACACCGTCGCGCACGCCCATGTTCCCATGAGGCCCAGGCCTTTCTCTACGAAACAGGAGCGACTCGGATATGTAAATGCAAGTGGGCTTATACTAGCCCCCGCGAAACCATGCGTTCCGCGAGACCGGGCGCATGCGCCTGCGCGCTGGCGGCCGCTTTGCGCAAACGGGAGTGGCGTGCTTGTCCCGTTTTGGGACAATCCGGCACACCCAACCCCGCAGCAGACCTGGCGTGCTCAGGGGGTTGCCCACACGCTACGGGGGTCCCGACGTCCGTAACCGGGCTTGGAACCGCGACAAAGAGGGCACCGGAACCTAGGACCGATAAAGTGGCGGAGAGGGAGGGATTCGAACCCTCGGTACGCTTTTGACGTACACACACTTTCCAGGCGTGCTCCTTCAACCGCTCGGACACCTCTCCCGCAGGGCGCCAAGACTAACCCAGGTTCACGGCGCGCGCAACGACGGGCCCTAGGCCGGCATCGACAACGGCGGTATACTGGGCACCCATGGCCAACCCCGATTTCCTGAAGAGCTTACCTTCTTTCGCGGAACGCGCCACACAGCTTTCCCGCCACAGCACCCCCTATCGCGATCCCGTGACGCGGATCCACTGGGAGCGACTGTCACGACATGCGTTCTGGTTGCCCGAGCAAGCGGTCTCGCTGTATGGGATCGAGGAATACGATGCCTTGCCGTTGGCCGCCCGCCAGATGCTTTCGCACCATGAATTCGCCCGGTTCCTGAACGCCGGCGTCTGGCTCGAGAGCCTATTCCTCCAGAGACTCGCGCACGCGACGCTCAAAGGTCCACGCGCCACGCGCATCTACCATCTTCACGAGCTGCGTGAAGAGGCCGGGCATAGCCTCATGTTTCTCGAGTTCTTTGAGCGCTCTGGACTCGACGATTCCGCAACCGCCGCACACTTTGATCGCTGGCTGACATTTCTGGGTCGGCGACTGCCCTTCCATTCGACGCTCTTTTGGAGCGCCATTCTGCTCGGAGAGGAGGTGCCCGACCGGCTCAACCGTTATGTACGGCTGCACGCCCAAGGCGTGTGCCCCGTCGCCGTCGAGCTGTGCGTCCTCCATAGTACCGATGAGGCCCGTCATATCGCCTATGGGCAAGAGGTGTTGCGACATCGCCTGGAACGTGCCGGACGTATGGCGCGCCTCGCTCTGGGGTATGCCTTGGGTAGCCTGCTGCGCCGATTCGTCGCCACTTTCTACTATCCGCCCCAGGATCTTTATATGCGCGCCGGCCTGCCGGCCGGGCCGTGGGCGGCGCGCGCCGCCCGTCACATACTACGCCGCCAATTCGTGGCCCATTGCCTGGCCCCGACCGTAGCCCGCCTGCGCGGGCTTGGCCTTGCCATCAGCTGGCCGTAAAGCTAACTCCCGTAACCCGAGGAAGAGTGCGTGCCAGACCCCGCGCCGGTCGTGCTCTTCACTACGAGATCGTTGCGCACGCTCACGACCCCCGGGGTGGTACGCGCGATACGCATGGCCTCACGGACTTGGCTTGCGCGATTCACAAAGCCGCTCAGGATGACATGGCCACGATAAGTGTCGACCTTGATCTGAAATCCTTCAAGGGCCTGATCCTCGAGGATGCGCGCCTTGATCTTGGAGGTGATCGCGGCGTCATGGAAATACTGTCCCGTAGTCTCGCGCGACGGCGTAGTTGAGCAGCCGGCGCCCAGCGCCAAAACCGTCCCGATCACGGCGCTTGCCAATATTCTCTTGGGACCCACTATCCGCAGTGCATTCGTCATATAGCCGTCCTCTCGTTGTTGTTGTTGTTTCCGGGATCCGCCGCGGCAGGCCGCGACACCCGCCTCACACCTTCAGAGAATCTATCCATTTCTTGATCGCTTCCCGGGATTCTCCATAACGCTCCTGGATCTTGCCCACCAGTTTATCGTAATTCCCGGCCGCCTCGGTAAGGTCGTTTTCGGTGAGCCGTCCCCAGTGGCGTTTGGCCTCACCCTTTACCTGACCCCATTTACCCTTCACCTGTTCCTTGTTCACAGCAACCCTCCGTATGTAACCCGTATCCGGTTCCTCACGGCCCAGCGCCATTGGAATCGCCGCCTTGATCATTATCGAGGCGATGATGATCATTGCTATGTCCATTGCTCTGTTCATCGCTATTGTCATTACTATGTCCATAGCTCTGATCACCGCTCCGTTCATTGCTATACCGATAATGCCCAGGTCGGGCGACGCGTACAGCAGGGCCCGCATGGGTCCACGACGGTCCGTAGCTCAGGCCATTATAGACGGCTGACGGCACCCGTGCCGCCGACGCCACCACCGGTGTTGCGACGAGCGCCAGGGCGTACAGAAGATGTCTGCCGGTCATCATATAGGCCTCCTTCATCCGACGAATGGGTAAAGACCCATTATCGGATGATAAGCAGGAGGCCGAATCTGACCTTAGGCCGTGCGGGAGCTAGGTTCCAGATGCGCAGACTGTGGGGGACGTAAGTAGGGCGCCACGAAAGGCGAAATATTGCGGGGGCACGCCGCTCCGTCGCTCGCGTCCCGACCCAAAAACTCCAAGAGCCAGACTTGGTGGGCAATCTCTTCATGCAGGATCGCCAGGACCAGATTATAAGTCCGATTATCCTTGCCCGCAGTGGCGCTGCAGAGCTGGGTATAGGCCCGCACCGACTCTTCGGTCGCCTTTAATAGAATGGGGATGATCTGCGGGATATCCGCCTCGGCCGGCAGATTGCGCAGGGCGCCAAGTCCTCCGAGTTCACCGGCAAATATCGCCGGCAGACGACCACCGAGTTCATAGATGCGCGGCACGAGGGCCTCGAAGTGGTTGCGATCCTCCTCCCGGGCATCATCCACCACCCGGCGCAAGGCGTCACCCTTGACGCCCACAAGATGCATGCGCAACAACGTGTAGTAGTAATAGTTGCCAATCTCGCCTAGCGCCCGCTCGACCAACAGGTCCACGAGCCGCTGGACATCCACACCACTCCACTCCACGAGTTCCCTCGCCACGCACCGTACCATGATCGCCTCCTTTGATAGACTCCCTGGGGCGACCGATCCCGGCGCCCTCCACCAGCCAGACCTATTGTCGGACGGACGCGCCCGCTCCACGATCAGACCTTGGTCCGAGGGCTCACTGGTAGCCGGGCGCGGCGCGTTCGTGGGCCGTTTCGTCGCCAGCGTTCGGCGCATTCCCGCTTTCGACACTGGAGGCCGCCGCTGCCACGGCGCCACGCGCCTTGTCACGACCCTGGTCCATGACGTCGGCTACCCGCCTCGTCACGCTGCGCGTGGTCTCCCGCGTCGCGCCGACGACGTCGCGCACCGCACCCGCGACGCGGTCGCTCTTGGTCTTCGCGAACTCGCTCAACGAGGAACGGACTTCCCGTCCGGACTTCGGCGCCAACAAGGTGGCTGCCGCGTAGCCAACCGCCACACCGGTCACAAATAACATGATCTTGGGGCCAGTACGACCCGGGGAGACGGGTAGGTATTGTGCTTTGTCTTCCATGAAAACACCTCCTGAATGGGAAATTCTGGCTTCAGACATCGCGCGGACTGCGTCCCACCAAGTAATACACGATCATACCCACCAGCGGAAACACCAGCACCACTACGATCCACAACACTTTATGGCCGATACGCGCAGACCCCAGCAATATGCTGATGATGGCGATCACGTCGAGGACCACTATAACGGTCCCCAGAAGCGAGTATGAGCCCATGTCCCTCACCCTTTATCGTTCTTGCGACTTGCGAGGCAGACATGAGTCTACGCGCAGTCCTCACACCCGCCATCGACCTCAGGGCCTATATGGTGAGCGTCAGGTGGGGAAGATGTAATGGAAAAACTCGGTGCGGCTCGAGACACCGCATTTCTCGTAGATCGTGCTAATGTGCTGCTTTAATGTCTTCTCGGAATTCCCTGTCAGTCTCGCCATTTCCTGAGTCGAGAGCCCCTTAAGGAGGAGTCGCGCCACCTCACATTCCTTGTTGGTCAAGGTGGCCTGATTCAAGGCCCGCTCCCGTGCCCCGATGAGCCCCTTGGGCTCCTGCCACAAGCGCTCCAACACCCGCTTCAAGTCGCTTGTGGAAAACGGCTTCTCAAGCAAATAGGCAGCGCCGTGATTCAAGGCCTCCTTGACGCGCGTCTGATCGGCGAATGCGCTGATCACAACCACCGGTATCGGCATCCCCGCCTGCTCGATTTTTCGCAGGATCTCAAGCCCGTCGGGCTTGCCGGTATCGAGCATGATATCGGTGATCACGGCGTCATATGACATCTCCTTCCAGACCGCCAGTGCCTCCTCGAACGTCGAGACCCACCGGCATGCCATGCCAAGCCCCTGCAGGGACTGCGAAAGCGCCTGCCCAGCCACAGCCTCATCCTCAATCAACAGTATCTGCCGAGTGCGGCGCATAGTACCAGTATCACGACGTCGCGACTCCTGCATCCCGGACGCTAAACCGCTCTTTGCCAATCGTGCCGTCATCGCTTCCCCTTTTTATGCCAACATACTATTTCGGTCGTCTTACAACAACTCCCGCTGCGCAATCATTGCACCGCCCCACGTACCGGTACCGCAACACGTCCCTTCCGGCTCTTGGCCGCCAACAGCTGCGCGTCGGCTGCGCGCCGCAAAAACTCTGCGGATGTCGCCGGATAAGTAGAAATACTATAGGAAAACCGCATGGGCCATAGGGACATCGTGCTTTCGGCAACATCCTTTACGAGCCTCACAGCCAGCTCGTTGGCCAATCGCTCACCGATCTCTGGAAGAATCATGGCAAACTCGTCGCCCCCGATGCGGCACGATATATCCACGCCTTTACGGGCCCGCTCCGCGAGCACCTTGGCGGTGCGTCGCAAGATCTCGTCGCCGCCTGAGAGCCCGAGATGGGTATTGGCCTCCTTGAAATCGTCCAGATCGATCAGGAGCAGGGAGACGTCCCTCCGATACCGTTCCGCGCGCGCCAATTCCCGGTTCAACGCCCTGTCGAAGTTCCGGCGATTCCCTATCCCGGTTAAGTGGTCATGCTCCGCAAGCCATGCCACACGCGCATACTCGGCACCGTTGCGCACGCTTAGGGCTAATATCCGCGCGCAGGCCTGGGCAAAATGCCGCTCCCAGGCCGAAAAGTCCTCGCCGGCGCCATCACGAATGAAGTCCAGACGTCCTACGCAGACATAATCCACGGCCAGCGGCACGGTGAGAACCGCAACGCCGCGCTCGGAGCCTGGTTCGCCTCGGAAATAGGGCAACGCCGCGATATCGGCGTCGCGTGCGGCGTGGATTACGTCCAGATCACAAAGGCTGAGCTCTGGTGAGCGCTTGAAGGCGCAGGTTTCTATGGCAGCGTGGTCACCGGC
>JAJZZU010000007.1 GCA_021797365.1 Pseudomonadota bacterium
TCCCCCTTCCTTGGCACCGAAAAACTCCTGCTCGGTGCACTCGCTCGCTTCGCCGTGATGCTTTATGAAGACGATCTCGACGGCACGATACTGGCGATGGATGAAAAGATACAGGAGCAGAAAAAAGCGCTTGGCAAGATCCTTTTCGATGTCGCCCATACTGCCTGACACATCCATGACGCAAAAGATCACGGCGCTCGTGATCGGCCGCGGCTGCTGGTCGATGTGCGCAAAACGCAGATCCGACTCGTCGATGAACGGTATCGCCTTGATCTTGCGTTCCAGGACCTTCATCTCGTCATGGATCTCGGTCAACCGGAAACGCTCTATGCTCGTGTCCTCGCCACAACCCTGGCGGACACGGATCTCCTCCTCGAGCGTCTCGGCTTGTCTTGAGAGCGCCTCGAGCTCCTGCTTCTTGCGCGCGCGTAGCGCCATCCGCCGGGCCCGGGCGGTACGCATCGTGCGCCCGATGTGCATGCGCGACGGGCTGCCTTCCTTTACGAAGCCAGCCCGCCGCCATTGCTCGACTTGAATGTCCTCGGTGCGCGTCTGCCGCAGGTTGGGGAGTTCGAGACCATCGAACAGAACCGACAGGAACTCATCGGCCGACAACACAATGGCGATCTCATCGTCGCCGAGACCCTCGGATGCGCCCGGGCCGCCATCGTCCCCGCTATCACCGCCGCGCGGCTTTGGTATCAGATCGCCCCGCCTGAACTGCTTATTGCCGGGCAACACCTGCTCCCAGGCGGCATCCCGCATGTCCCGCCGAAAGCTCGGCTCGTGCAGATCCTTCGTCGGAATGGCGATCGGCTGTTCCGTGTCGAGCATGTCGCCAAGCGACCGGCGGCGCGCGAGCTTCTCCACCGCCGCCTTCACGCGCCCGCGCACGCGTCGCTGCAAGCGGTCCTGATTGGCGCTGGAGCGCGTCCCCAAATTGCGCCGATCTATGATCACGCTCATGGAAACCCCTCCCATAAAACGACGCGCCTGTGCACCGGCCCGCCGTTTCCCATCAATGATGCTTCCGATAGCGCATATACCAATCGACGAGCAAGCGCACCTGCTTTTCGGTATAGCCCTTTTCCTGCATGCGCACGACGAAGTCGTAATGCTTGCGCTCGTCTTCCGAGGTCCGCTTCTTGCCAAACGAGATCACCGGCAGCAGATCCTCGGTATTCGCGAACATCTTCTTCTCGATCACGACCCTAAGCTTCTCATAACTGGTCCACGCCGGGCTCTTGCCGCCGTTGTTGGCCTTGGCGCGCAGCACGAAATTCACCACCTCATTGCGGAAATCCTTGGGATTGGCAATCCCCGCGGGCTTCTCGATCTTCTCCAGATCCTCGTTCAGCAATGTCCGGTTCATGATCTGGCCGGTGTCGGGATCCCGGAATTCGGTATCCTGCAGCCAGAAATCGGCATATTGGATGTAGCGATCGAACAGATTCTGCCCGTAGTCACCATAGCTCTCGAGATAGGCCTTCTGGATCTCAAGCCCCAGGAACTCGGCGTAGCGCGAGGCGAGTTCGTCTTTCAAGAACCCGAGATACCGGGCCTCGATGTCCGGGGGAAACTGTTCGGCGCGGATCTGCGTCTCCAGGACATGCAGGAGATGCACGGGATTCGCCGCCACCTCCTCGCTATCATAATTGAAGGTGCGCGACAGGATCTTGTAGGCAAAGCGCGTGGAGATGCCGTCCATGCCCTCGTCCACCCCCGCCACGTCGCGATACTCCTGGAGACTTTTGGCCTGCTGGTCGCGATCCTTCAAGGTCTTGCCGTCATAAATCTCCATCTTCGACCACAGGCTGCTGTTGCCCGGGTCCTTCAGGCGACTCAACACCGAAAACCGCGCCAGCATCTCGAGCGTGTCGGTGGCACACGGGGCTTGGCTCAGGGCGCTGTTTTCGAGAAGCTTGCGATATATGCGCGTCTCCTCGGTCACGCGCAGGCAATAGGGGACCTTGACGATGAACACCCGGTCGAGAAAGGCCTCGTTACGCTTGTTGTTGCGAAACGCCGCCCACTCCGACTCGTTGCTGTGAGCGAGGATGATCCCCTGGTAGGGCATGGCGCCGAAGCCCTCGGTCCCGTTGTACGTGCCCTCCTGGGTCGCGGTCAAAAGCGGATGGAGCATCTTGATGGGGGCCTTGAACATCTCGACGAACTCGAGCACGCCCTGCGTGGTGACGTTCAGGCCGCCGGCGTACGAGTACGCGTCGGGATCATCCTGGGAGAAGTCCTCGAGCTTGCGGATATCCACCTTGCCTACAAGGCTTGCGATATCCTGATTGTTTTCATCGCCAGGCTCGACCTTGGTGATCCCGATCTGATGCAGCTGTGAGGGCATGAGACGCACGACCGAAAACCGCCGGATGTCGCCGTCGAACTCACGCAGGCGCTTCGCCGCCCATGGAGACATGACGCCCTGAATGGCGCGACGCGGAATACCGTAGCGCTCTTCAAGAATCGCACCATCCTCCTCGGGGTCGAATAGCCCGAGCGGTGATTCGTAGAGAGGCGACACGCGACCGTTGGATGCCAGGCAATAGATGGGGTATTGCTCCATCAGCGCCTTCAGACGCTCGGCAAGCGATGATTTCGCGGCACCCACCGGACCCAGGAGATAGAGGATCTGTTTGCGCTCCTCGAGGCCCTGAGCGGCGTGACGAAAATACGCCACGAGGTTCTCCACGACATCCTCGATTCCATAAAAATCTTCGAATGCTGGATAAGTCAGAATCTTCCGATTCATGAAGATGCGCGCCAGGCGCAGGTCGGACTGGGTGTCGACGACCCGCGGTTCGCCGATCGCCGCCAACATCCGTTCAGCGGCGGGGGCGTAGGCTAGCGGGTCCTTGGCGCACAGCTTGAGATACTCATCAAGCGTCATCGTCACTTCCCGCTGTTGCCTGAATCGTTCTTGATACCGGTCAAATAGCGCCATGATCCACCCCTCGCCGTCTCTCGTACGAATCTCGCATCCTGCACCACGGCTGCGCGCCGTCTGCCCCTGCGCGGCGCGTCCCGCCACCGCGACCCCTTCGCCCGTTCACTTTAGGGCCTATGCCTCCCCGCCTCATCCTCAATACGCCCGACTCATGTTCGATAACCATGCGCCGCGCCCACGGACACCGTGCTTCTCTCCCTTGTATATCGCGCCGGCAGTATATCGCGCCGGCGCGCCCTACAAGCTTAGACGCGGATTGCGCGAAGTAACGCCTTCTACGCGCGGTTTTCGATAAGCGGTCAGACCCGTACCACCCATCTATCAGTCCCATGCGCCTGCGCCACGGTCTTGCCTGCCGGTTGGATGCGACAGGGGCGTGATTTGTTCCGCGCCCCGAACGCTCCGAAAATCGCCCTGCGCTCGGCGCGCCAGCGCCTCGGCCTGATCCTATAGCAGCAAAGTTCATGCCGTTTCGCACTGTATGGTCCCATGCGACGCCGTCGCTCGCGGATCTCATCGACATACTCTACAGCGACCGCGGCCGCATCACTATCCGTCGCAACCCGCGCCCGGCGAGCGCCCGCGGTCTCTTCGAAGGCCCGGGAGATCGCGGACCCTCAACGAGCAACCGGCTCACGAACCACGCCCCGACCGGGATAAGGGGCAGCTAAAGTCGTACCCGGGCGGGAGAAAGCCCAAGGCGGCGCATTGCGGGGCGGCTGGCGTGACTGAAGACACAATCGCCCGACCCTCTTCTTCTTGGGATTTCGCCGATGCTATGTCATCATGGCGCCCCCCTGGAGGGGCGGTCCCAGGCGTTCGGGCGCACGGAAGGGACACCGCGCAAACCGGCGGGCACTGGCCAACGCTTGGGGCGTCACCGCCAATAGCTGGTGCAAGGGCCTGTCTTTCATCGTTCTGCCCGTCTTCACAGAGGTCCGTACATGTCGATCGTGCCTGCTCGCCCCTCGTCGGCCGACACCCGCGCCGGACGATCACCAGTCGCGCCCCTGCTCGGGCTTGCCTGGCTGCACTTCCTGAACGACGGCGCCGCGAATTTCCTGCCCGGCATCCTTCCGGCCATCCTTGTGGGCCTGCATGTCGGAGCGGCATCGGCCTCCGGTATTATGGCCGCGCTCTTGATCGGCCAGGGGTTCCAACCGTTCGCCGGCTGGCTTTCGGACCGCCTCGGCGGCAAGGCCCTCGCCATTCTCGGTGTGAGCGGCACGACCCTCGGCCTCATCCTCGTCGGCCAGAGCCGCGGCCTGCTGACCCTGCTTGCGGCACTTGCCTTGATCGGGGTATCCAACGCCCTGTTTCATCCACAGTCGCTCGCCCTGGCACGCAGTCTCGCAAAGAAGCGCCATGGCGCCATCATGTCCGTGTTTCTCGTGGGCGGCGAGCTCGGCCGTGGGCTTTACCCGCTGATCGCAAGCCTCGTGGTCGCGCACTTCACCACCTCCGGTCTGTGGATCGTGGCACTGCCGGCGATCATGAGCATACCGCTCATAGCACCCCTGCTCCCACCGCTCGTGCCCCGCGCCGCGAATGCGGCGCCGGTGCACTGGCGCCGTCACGCCCGGCCGGCCGCGACCCTGATCGCCTATGCCGCGTTGCGCTCCTTCGGCCTCTATGCCCTGGTCACCTTCCTGCCCATCGCCTGGCAACATGACGGCGGTTCACTCGTCGGCGGCGCCTCGCTGATCACCGTTTTGCTGGTCGTGGGGGTCATCGGCAACGTGAGCGGCGGGCTGATCGCCGACCGTTTGGGGCGCCGCATCGTGCTCGTCGGGTCGAGCCTGTTAACCGCCGCGCTCGTTGCGATCTATCTCATGAGCTCCGGATGGATCGTATGGCTGATACTGGGCCTCTTGGGGATCGCCGTATTTAGCGCGCTCCCGGTCTCGGTCCTCGTCGGCCAGGACATCTTCCCCGAAAATCGCAGTCTGGGCTCGGGGATCGCGCTCGGTCTCGGAAACAGTCTGGGTGCGCTCCTTCTGCTTGGCTTTGGTGTCGCCACATCGGCGTTCGGCGTCCCCACGGCCCTCTGGATACTGCCGCCCGTGGCGCTCATGTGCGCCCTTCTGGCCGCCCGCCTCTAAACCTCACGCGTGCGACGCGCGCGCCGCCGCCACGATGCCCCGCCAACCCCTCGTCCTCGCGCCCGTCGGACGAAGTTTGTATAGCGCAGACCCCATGCCTCTGTTAGCGTGGCGCTTCGTTTTGATGTCGAGCGCTGGCGCGGATATGACCATGTGTAAGCGCATGGCGGGCGGGCCACACTGACAGGATTTGGCCGCTTTTCGTCACCCGTCGGCACACAGGAGCCACAGGCACCTTCCCGACCACCCACGCCTCTGGAGGTCTCGCGCTATGAACGAAGGGCCACATCAGGATGGGATCATCGCCATCTCGCATCGTGAGAGGGGACACGGAATGCGCGCCGCCGGTGACGGCCTGCCCATCCCCGGGGGCCATGACGACATCGGGCGGGGCGCGGCCCGCGACCTGAACCGTTGCTCGGGCCTGCTTGCCCTATCCGTGCTTCTCGATAGCGCCGTGGAACATTACCGCGGCAACTATCACAACAAGGCGATGCTCGCGCCGCTCATCACATCCACCCTGTCGCTCGCCGCCAGCGCCCACGGCGTAGCCTGCGGGAGTCCCCATAAGATCCGCCAGGGCGTGTTCGCGCTGGCACTCGCCACCGGCGCCGCCGGCACCCTGTTTCATGTCTACAACATCACCAAGCACCCCGGCGGGTTCTCCTGGCAGAATCTTTTCTACGCCGCGCCCCTCGGTGCCCCATCGGCCCTGACTGTGTGCGGCCTCGCGGGTATTTTCGCGGAGCGCATGCATTGCGCCCATGACGGCGACGAGCCACGCCTTTTTGGTCACGGCCTCGCGCGGATTACGGCACTCACAAGCGCGATCGCCATCGTCGGCACCACCGCCGAGGCCGCGCTCCTGCACTTTCGCGGGGCCTTTCAGAACCCATTCATGTTCTTCCCGGTCACCTTGCCGCCGGTGGCCGCCGCCCTACTCGCGCGCGATGGCCTGGCACCGCCTAAGACGGCTTACCCCGTCACCCGCGGTTGGTTGACGGCCACCGCCGTCATGGGCCTGGCCGGGGCCGGCTTTCATATATATGGGGTCTCGCGGGCGATGGGCGGATGGCGCAATTGGCGGCAGAACATGGTGGATGGACCACCCATCCCGGCGCCCCCAAGCTACACCGCGCTTGCCTTCGCAGGCCTCGCCGCCCTGCGCATCCTCGCTCGCCCCGCATCAGGCGAACCCCCGATGGCGCCGGCATCGATGTCTCTGGCGCAACCGGCCCCGTCTACCTAAGGCCGCCCTCCGATGAGCGCCCATTGGTTCCATGCGTCGGTGCGACCCCCCTTTACCCCCGAGGAGGACTTCCATGAATCATGCGGGGATGAGCCCCTACCCAAACTACGATGTCCTCGCAAAGCGCGACAGCCTGTCGTGGAATGACACGACCCGGGACGTGATCGCCAAGCGCCTGGCGGTTCCACGGGTCCCGCGATTCTTTACACCGGAGGAATCGCGTGTGCTCGACGCGCTGTGCGACCGCATCCTGCCGCAGGCCGCTGATCGCCCGCAGGTGCCGATTGCCGCACTCCTGGACACCACCCTGCTCACAGGCGACACCCAAGGTTTTCGGGTCGACCCCCTTCCCTATGATCAGGACGCCTGGAGACACGGCCTCAAGGCCCTCGACAGCGAGGCCCAGACGATCTACGGCGCGCCCTTTCAGGTGCTGTTGCCGGCCACGCAAGATGAACTCCTGAAACGGGCCCAGACGGGGGATCTGCACAACCCCGCTTGGCGCCCCATGACTGCCTCCTTGTTCTTCGAAAAACGCATCCTCGTGGATATCCCGGCCATGTACTACTCTCATCCGGCCTCATGGAGCGAGATCGGTTTCGGCGGGCCGGCAGGCCCGCGCGGCTATGTGCGCATGGAGCTCAACCGTCGCGACCCATGGGAGGCCGAGGCATTCGTATCGCGCAACCCCGGAACACGCCATGTCCGCTGACCACGGGTCGTGCCCGCGCGCCATGGCCGGACGCGCCCCGGATGTCTTCGACGCCAAGGGTGGCTACGTCCCTATGCGCTGCCATGGCGACGATGAGGTCGTGGATTTCGTGATCGTGGGCACCGGCGCCGGTGGCGGGACACTGGCGGCGCGGCTTGCCGAGCACGGCTTTTCCGTAGTGGCGTTCGACGCCGGACGCTTCTTTCGGCCCCTTCAGGACTTTGCCTCCGACGAGACCGCCCAGAACTCCCTCTATTGGACCGACAAACGCATCTGCGATGGCGACAACCCGATCAAGATGGGTGGCAACAATAGCGGCAAAGCGGTGGGCGGCAGCACCGTGCATTACGCAATGGTGTCGCTGCGCTTTCGCCCGGAATGGTTCAAGAGCCGCAGCGTGCTCGGCTACGGTGCCGACTGGCCCCTGGATTGGCGGGAGATGTGGCACTACTACGGCGAGGCCGAAAGGGCCCTGGCAATCGCCGGCCCTATGCGCTACCCCTGGGGCCCGAAGCGCCCCCGCTACCCCTATCGCGCGCACGAGATGAATGCCGCGGCCTGGTTGCTCGCGCGAGGCTGCGAGGCCCTTGGCTACCGTTGGGCCGAGACACCGCTCGCCACGGTCTCGGCGCCACACGGAAAGTCCCCGCCCTGCGTCTATCGGGGATTCTGCCGCTTTGGCTGCTCGACCAACGCCAAGCAGAGCGCACTCACGGTATGGATACCCCGCGCCCTGAAGGCCGGCGCCGAGATCCGCGATCTGGCCATGGTCGGGCGGATCGAGGTTGATGACCTCGGTCTCGCCCAGGGGGTCCATTACATCCGCCAAGGACAGTGGCGCTTTCAACGGGCCCGCCACGTCATCGTCTCGGGCTATGCCATCGAGACGCCGCGGCTTTTGCTCAACTCCGCGAGCGGCCGCTTCCCGGAAGGTCTCGCCAATTCCTCTGGGCTCGTCGGCCGCAACCTTATGACGCAATGCAACCAGGCCGCCTGGGGGCGTATGGACGACGAGATCCGCTGGTATAAAGGCCCCCCATCTCTGGCCCTCACCGAACACTGGAACTACGAAGACCGCGGCAAGGATTTCTTCGGTGGTTATTGCTGGATGGGTCAGGGCCCCCTGCCCATAGAATGGGTCTCGGTCCAGACCGGCTCACGGGGTCTTTGGGGCGACCGTCTGCGCCGCGAAATGATGGATTACAACCATCAGATAGGGGTGAAGATGGTCGGCGAGATGCTCCCCAACGAAGACAACCGCGTCACGCTCGACTGCGAAACCGACCAGTACGGCCTGCCCATACCCCGCATCACCTACCGCTGGGGCGACAACGACCGGCGCCTCATCAAACACGCGCTCGACCAGATGATGATGAGCCTCGATGCGATCGGTGCCACCAGGCTCTTTCGCCAGGAGGACGATACCAACCATCTGGCCGGCACCGCGCGCATGGGCTTTGCGCCCGAGACCAGCGTCGTCGATGCCGACTGTCGCAGCTGGGATATTCCCAATCTCTGGATCTGCGACGGCTCGGTGTTCCCGACCACGGGCGGCGTGAATCCGGCCCTGACAATCCAGGCCATCGCCCTGCGTACCGCCGATCGCATCAAGACTTTGGCATCGCGCTGCGAGCTCTGAGCCAAATAATCCGCGACATTGCCGCCATGGGCCCGCCCACCAAGGCGCGCTTGACCAGGGCCCTTCCTGGCTACGGATGCCGGACCCGTACCAGGCAAGGGTGCCCACGAACCAGAGATCCCGAATCCTCGTTGCCGAAATGCGCCCGGTGGGCGCACGCTATCACGACTTTAGGTAAGGGGGCCGCCGTAGCGCTATGATCGGCATATTCCTCGCGGTCGAAAACGAGATTCTTCTGGATGCCGTGGCGGATAGCGAAGGGCCATCATTCGGCGCGCTACGCCAGCACGGCGCGCACTACGCATTTTGGGAACAGTGTATACGGAAACGAACGGCCGAGAGCCTCTTCAAGTCCCATGCCTATGATTTCTATCCGTGCGGTCGAATCGTCTTTGACCCATCCCGAAATACGCACATACTGTACGTCGACCGCTGCATCCCGACCGCCATCCGCGCCCTTATCGTCGAACGCTTCGCGCTCACCCGTCATGTCGTCCGCGGCGACCATCACTATCGTTGCGCCGGATGCCAGAGGCTCTCCCTGGATGACGACCCGAACGACCCCGGCCCGGAGATCGACCGACCCGTCTCCCATGCCCCCATGAGCGGCGTAATGGCCTCCGCCGACGCCATGATCCCGGCGCCGCTCATTGCAAAACGATGCGCCGTAGGTGCGGACACTCTAGATCGACTTCAGTCGCGCAGTAATACCCGGACATGGCCACCCCTGGCATGGCCCAGGCCTTGCCATGAATGCGCCCTACGCCGTGCGCGCCTGTCCCCAGGCCAGCACGGCAAGCCCGCTCAGAATGGCCGCCATGCCTATGCCATCGGTGGGCGACGGACGCTCGCCGAGCCGCCACCACGCGCTCAGGACACCAAGTAACGGGGCGAGCAAAGTGCCCATCCCCACGACCGCCGACGGCAGGTTATCGACGGCATAAGCCCACAGAAAGAGTGCCAGCGTCGTCCCGGGAATCGCGTTATAGAGGAGCGCCCCCACCAACGCCGCCGTCCAATGGATACGCCAAGGCTCCACGACCGCCGCAAAAAGGGCCAGCGCCACGCCCCCCAGAAGCATCTGCCAAAAGGTTACGTTGAGCAAATCCAGGCCGCGCGGAGACATGCGCCTCTGCCAGATGGTCGAGGTCGCCCAGAAGAATGCCGAAAGGAGCGCGAGCACCGTCCCCCGAAGCGGGACATGGCCACTCCAGGGTGCCACGATAGCCACAATGCCTCCCCCGGCCAACGCCAGCGTCACCCACTGAACGCCTCTAATGGGCTCACCCAGTAGCGGCTAGGCGAGCAGCATGAGCCAGACCGGCATGGTGTACACCAGGACCGCGGTCGGCCCCGCCCCGGCGTACTGAAGCGTCCACATGGCAAGCCCCATGAAAGCGGCGCTCTGAAGAAGACCCAGAGGCAGAACATAGCGGAGTGGAGGCGGCGCGAATCGGCGCTTCAAGATGACTAGGATCGGCACAAACGTGCCCGCGCCGAGGAGCATGCGCAAGGCCACGAACAAGAGCGGCGGGCAGTCGCGCAGGGCCTCCTTCATGATCACCCAGTTGTAGCCCCAGATGACCGTCATGAGACCCAATGCGGTCAGCGCACGCAGACGGGCATAGCACATAAGCGCCTCTCACAAGAAATTCCGTGAGGTTGTATCACATCACCGACCCTCGTGGACACATACGGTCACGTGCGCGCACGCCACCCGCAACAACCCCGCCCCGGTAGTCGTTGAGCACGACAACCGCCCAGGACGAAACCAGCGACTCTGGGGCAAGATGGGAAAGCGAAGGGGACTGGCAAAGCCACACGGTCGTAGGTCCAGGGCGCGGCCTTCGATCCGCCGATTCCGGCACTCTTACGGCCGCCCTTCCGCGCGGCGGCCGCCCGGCCAAGGGGCGCCTCCATGGCGCAAACGAATCCCACGAGTACAACATAAACGCCCCAGAGTGGCGGTGGGCGCATCCGGGCATCCTTTGCGGGCGCTTGGCAGGGGCGATGACCTGCGCCTGGAATACACCCGCGCCGGCTCGCTCATGCTCTCCGCTACATCGGAAAAAACTAAGGACCATTGCTATAGGGAATCCCTAAGAATATCTTATTCTGGCATTTAATTAGATGTTTTCACCCGACTGCCTTTACACAATCCTCAGCAAAAATTGCGGTTTGTCCACGTTGCACCTGTCCATTTCGCGATGCCAATGCCTTGTGGTTTAAAGTTACATCCCGTAACAAAGTTTCCATTGCCTCTATTAATCAGCGAGAACATACTGAGTGTCGTAGGGAACCCTATTCTGATATCAAAGAATCCCACAGGGTCTTTTCTATGAACCAACAATTGCTTATTCCGCCATTCTTCATACACTCCGCGAATTTTGCGGTAACAGGGCCGCTCGCTATACATGGTTTTTGCGGTGCCGTCGGCGGCAACAGCGGCGGCTTAGGAGACCCGTACTCGGCGCGCGGATTGACGGAGCCAAGCAACCGGGGTCTGCAAGCGGAAAACGGCCTGACCTGCCAGGCTCGCTCTCTTGCTCGCTGAAGGATTCTCCTGCATGCCTGACAGATTCGGCTCTAGAGGGTGCGTTACGAAAAAGAGGACCATTGGAGGTGAATGCTCATGCTTCAAGACCTTGGGCAACTTTATAAAAAAAGCTGGAAGGCCCTGATCATCCTGATGGGATTTGCGCTGCTTTCGGGTTGCGTGATTGTTCCGCGCGGCGGGTATTACGTCCATCCTTGTTGGCGGTGCCGTTGGTGGCGATAAGTCTTCGCGCTCAACAAGCGTGCGCCGGCTGTCGGTATGCGCGACGGGACATAAGCGCCCTCGTGCCCTAGGATCCGATCTCGGCGCCGCTCACATTGCGGGCCGCTGGTCCATGATCTCTCCGCTCCGCTGCGAGACGCTTGCTGCCGTTCTGCGGGCGGACCATGCGGCCCGCAATGCGATGTGTTGTCGATATGGCCGGCCGCGGACACCCCTTATGTGTGGGGGCGCGGCAACTGTCCTTGCGGATGGCCAGCCACCCGCCAAACCTTACGCCAATGCCGGCCAAATGACTGCCATCGACAGTTCGCATGGAGGGCCCAGCAGACACTACGCCGTCGCTTCTCCGTGGCGCGCAGCGAATGGACCGCTTGCGTCGGCACTCTTCCTTGCGCGGCTGACATCCCCCGCACCACTCCAGGACTCAGTCAGGCCCTTGGCCTTGGCCTCGGTACGCGAGATAAACGAGCCGTCGTCCATTTCCGACTCGATCTTCGCGACCCCGCTATCGACCTTGGCCTTGATACCAGAGGTCGCGGTTTGGATCGGGTCAGCCAGGGCGCCGAACTTGTCCTGCCACCCCGTGCGGCAGCCCTGACCCGAGCGGTGAGTGATGGTCACCATGAGACCCCTTCCCTTATGGCTGAGTATCCCTTCAGTGTCCCAAATTCCGGATTTTCAGAGAAGGTGTATAGGCTAAGTGCTTGATTTAATGGTGGGCCGTCCAGGGCTCGAACCTGGGACCACCTGATTAAGAGTCAGCTGCTCTACCAACTGAGCTAACGGCCCGCGGGAAGCGCATAGTGTAAAACCTTTTTGGCGGCCGGCCAACGGCTCTTGCAACGCCCGGCGCTGACGCCAGGGCGGCGATGCCTCACGCTCGGCTCTCCCCCACCCCTCTGACCGCGTTCTGACGTCCGATCCGCCCGTCGCCATGATCAGCGCTTGAGACGCGCCCGACCCAAGGCAGGCCGTGAGACACCCAGACTTCAGGCGCCAGCCGCTTCGCGGGGGTTCCCCCTGGGGGAGTTGCCCATTCAGACGAAGCGCCCCTCGCGCAGGTCCTGCACGGCCGCCGCGATCTCCTCGCGTGTATTCATGACGAATGGACCATACTGCACGATGGGTTCGCGCAAAGGGCGACCCGCCACCAGGAACACGCGCGCATCCTCCCGCGCGCTCACGATCACGCCGTCGGCCGACGGATCGTCGCCCAATACCGCGAGCCTCTCCATCGCCAGCGCCTCCCCCGCGATTGAGGCCCGCCCCGCGTAGAGGACCGCAAATGCGTGATGGTCCGAGGCGAGTGGTTGTGCCCAGGAAGCACCCGCCGGCAACTGCAGATCCAGGATGAGAGGCTCGGTCACGGGACGTTGCACGGCCCCCGCCCCACCCTGCGTTGCGCCGGCGAGCACGATGACACGGGCGCCGTCGGGGGCACTGGCGCGCGGCAGGTCCGCAGCCGCAAAGTCGCGATACCAGGGGCTTGTCATCTTGTCGCGCGCCGGGAGATTCAGCCATAACTGAAAGCCTGCCATGCGCCCGGCCTCCTGTTCAGGCATCTCCGAATGCACGACCCCGCTCCCGGCCACCATCCACTGCATGCCGCCGGTTGCGAGCAAGCCCTCGTGACCGGCATTGTCGCGGTGACGCATGCGACCTTCGAGCATATACGTTATGGTCTCGAAACCGCGATGGGGGTGATCCGGGAATCCGGCGAGATAATCGGTGGCGTCGTTGCTGCCGAAAAAATCCAGCATCAAAAACGGATCGAGACGTCCCTGAAGCCCTTGCGACAAGAGCCGCGTCAGGCGTACCCCGGCGCCGTCACGGGTGGCCTCCCCCTGATACATGCGCTCGATACGGCGTGAGCGCTTGACCTCGGTCGTGTTGCGCATATCCATGGCATCCCTCCGTGCCTTGGCGTCGCCCCCAAGGCCTCTACGAGTACCCATCGGCCGCCAGCAGACCGCCGTATATTACCGTCCGCGCGCGGACACTGCATTCCGGCTTTGATAAACCGGTCCCGCCGTGATCGGCCGCGCGCGCTCAGCCGAAGCGCCGCCAAGCCCCGCTCTTTACCACCAGTCTATGCAGAGAGCGCTCGCGGTTATAGCGCGGCACATCGCGCAGCGCCACCCAACGCAATTCGTGCGATTCGTTGTTGCCCGGCAACGGCAGATTCTCGTCTATCTCCACCAGAAACCGGATATCCAGGTGCTCATGTTCCGCCTCCGAGCGCGTCGCCGGTATCCTGTGAATGTCGACATCGAAGACCGCCGGGCTGAGAAGCCGAATGCGCTCCACCGGCAGCCCCGTCTCCTCGCTGCACTCCCGCAACGCCACGCGCATCACATCCTCGTCACTATCGGCATGCCCCCCCGGTTGAAACCACTGCTCAAGCTTGCGGTGGAGCATGAGCAGCGTGGCATCGTGACGCGGGTTCAGCACCCAGGTGGAGGCGGTCACATGCAGGCCGTCCGCCTCCCGGTCGAAACAGCGGGGGGACTCCTCCAGAAGACGGCAGGCGCGACGCGCATAGGCCGCCTCCTCCGGGAAGCGGCTGCGATAACGACACAGCGTATCGTGTAGCTCGCAGCGATCCATGCTTCAGGTCCAGGACGGGTTTTTTACGGCATGGACCGCCGCCGCCGCCGCCTCATCCACGTCCGCCTCGCGCCCCGAGATGATCATGCGCCCATACGCCCCGACCGCGCGCACGTCGATCAGGGTGATATTCGCGGCCTTTTCCGCCTGATTCGCGGCATAGATGATGTAGCCCGCGGGTTCCGTCTCCAGGATGAACATGCTCTGTTCCGGCAGGATCATCGAGCCCCTGCGGTTTTGGCGATTGATGAGTACGGTGTGGTCCGGCATCATGCCGCGTATGACCTCGTTCCAGGTGACCCGGCAGGCCTTGCGGTCCTCCTGTCCCGCGCCCAGCCGGGCGAGCACCGCATGCCCGGCCTCGCGGACATCGCTCTGATCCCGGTGGTGGATGACCATGGCCCCGAACTCGCGCTCGATGACAAGCTGCGACAGATGCACTCTCGTGGCCTTCAAGGCGATGTCGGTGAGCCTGTGCACGGCCATGCCCGGCGAGACTTCCACCCATAACGCGGCATCGCCCGGCACCGGCAGGAAACCCTGCGAGACGCTGCCGATGTAGGCGGCAAGCTGCGGCTGGAGCGAGTCGATATAGACGTAAGTACGAAGCTGGATCATAGACCACACGCAAAAAATCGAACGATTCTAGCAAAAATACCCCTTGGCGGCCACTGCGCTCCGCACTCCCGGCGGATCGACGGCGGTAAATCCGCACGCGCGCCGATGGCCGGGGTCCAGGGCTTAGAAGAACGTTCCGACCGCGGCGTCCAGGGCGTCGCGCATATCCGGATCGTCGGTCATCGGCCGCACCAAGGCCATGCTGCAGGCCGCCAGGGCATCGACACCCTTTTTCATGAGCGATCCGGCGTAGATCAGCATGCGTGTTGACAAGCCCTCGTCGAGACCGTGTCCCTTCAGATTGCGCGACCGCTCGGCGATCGATACGAGCTTGCCGGCGATATCTGCGGATACCCCCGACTCATGGGCCACGATCTCGATCTCGGTCTCGCGATCCGGATAATTGAAATCCAGGGCCCCGAAACGCTGCTTGGTGGACTGCTTCAGGTCCTTCATGGCCGACTGATAGCCGGGGTTATAGGAGATCACCAGCTGAAAATCCGCATGCGCGTGGATCAGTTCGCCCTTTTTATCCAGCGGCAAGCTGCGCCTGTGGTCGGTAAGCGGATGAATGACGACGGTCGTGTCCTGACGCGCCTCCACGACCTCGTCGAGATAACAGATGGCACCGATGCGCGCAGCCGTGGTCAGCGGGCCGTCCTGCCACTTGGTGCCGTCCTTGTCGAGCAGGAAGCGGCCCACCAGATCGGAGGCCGTCATATCCTCGTTGCACGCCACGCTGACCAACGGGCGCTTGAGACGCCAAGCCATGTATTCGATGAAACGCGACTTGCCGCAGCCGGTGGGGCCCTTGACCATCATCGGCAGACGGGCCGCGTAGGCGGCCTCGAACAGGCCGACCTCTCCATTGACCTCCCTGTAGTAGGGTTCCTTTTCGATACGATATTGCGTTTCCAGACTGGACATGGCGACCTCGCGATTTAAGTGGATGACAGGATGTCAGCTCTTGAACTTAACGAGACGGCTGACCTGGATGTCCGAAACGAAGACCACCCCCGTGTGTCGCTCAAAAAAGGGGGCAAAACCTTCGAGGATGGGGGCCACGAGCTCCTCGCCCACTGCCGCAATGATCATGATGAGGGCATCGTCTTCGTTGAACATGACATGCCCCTCATACATGCCGTGACTACCCTTGCCCGAGAGATTGCCGACGATGGTGTAACCCTTCAGGCCCGCGCGGTCGAGCAGATCGGTTGCGAAGTCTTTATGAATCCCCTCCAGGATGATCTCGAGTTTCTTCAAGGGGCTCAGATTCAGCGATTGCATGGCGAAGTCTCCGAAACAGGGTTCCGGGCCACGGCGTGGTAACCGCGCCCCGAGCGTGGATGGACATGAAAACCACCGTCTTCCAGGACGTGCATCCGATAATCATCTTCAGGGTCGAGGACCAGGAGCCGTACCCAGCCACCGCCGATGAGCGCCTGCACCTTGGCGATGCGCCCGACCGTGCGCTGCGCGAACTCCAGCGGCGCCTCCACCAGGGCGATGAGGCGTACGGGTTCATGGTACGGCCGGCCATCCTTCAAGACGGTCTGGCTCGGCAGCCCGGTACGCAGATCGCTCTGATTACCGGTCATCACCGCGAAACGTCCGGCGACGTTATGGTAGACCTTGCTGCCGCTACCGAAGCTCTCGGTATCGACCACCGAGAAATAATGCTCCAGATTGATCCACTCCCCGACCACCAGCGGACCCGTCAGGATGTTCTCCAGCAGGCGGCCCTTGGGGTCTAGGCGGTAATCGTAGGACTGCAGGAACGCCCGCCCCTGCAGATCGACCCCCTCGGTCAGGGCACGGCGTCCGACGATGGCATAGACATTGCGCGCAAGCCCCCATTCCGGGCGCACCTGTGACCAGTCGTGGGCCTGACGTTGGGCCAAGGCCGCCGCCGCAAAAGGCTCGGCGGCAAGCCGCGCGGGCATGTCCAAAAGCGGCATCCGCTCCGCCGCACAGCAACGACCGGCGGCACTGAGCCCGCTGCGCAGGCGCTCCAGATACAAAAGGTGCCGCGCCGGGAGCATGTCGAGATCATGCAGCTCGATCACATCGGTGGTGGTGTTGTGTATGGCCGGCACAAACCACGTATCCTCGGGGATCACGATACCGCGCTCGCGCAGTCGTCGGCGCACCTCCGGTTTATTGGCCATGGTGGCTAGCGCGCGCGCGTTCGGCAGGCCCTTGCCGCCCCCACAGGCCCCGCAATCCAGGGCGGATTCGTAGGGATTGTTTTCACTGTGGCTCATGTGCGCAACCAACAGCACGAACCGTGAGAAGTTGTGGTCAAGACCAATGGACAGCAGCGCCTGCATCACATAACGCACCTGCTCCTCGACACTAAAACCGATGCGCCCAAGCCGCCCCATCTGCAGACTCGTCACCGCGCGGTCGATGCGGTAGACGCTGCGCAGCTTGTCAAGGAAGTCCCGCTCCGCGGCCTCGGTCATGCCCAGTCGCTGCGCCACTCGACTGGGCCCCGATTCGTTCCCGAGGGCCACCTCACGCAGATTGCGCACATCATCATCGGTGACCTGGTCACGGGGGATACGCAGCTCGCGGGCCAGGGCGCGCACGATCATCGCCCTTTGTACCGCGCGCAGGATGGAGTCGGCCTGTTCGGTGCTCAACTTGTCGAGAAGCAACCGCGTGATCGGCCGGCCGGCGTGCAAGTGCGTGCGCCAGCGATGATAGCCAAGAGGGGCTAGCGTGCGCCCGACGAGACCCAGGCTAAAGAGCAGGCCGACGGCCTCTACCGCCACGAACGGGGACAGCACCGAGGCCTTGAGCTCGTGCAACACGTGCTGGAGGGCATCGTAGAGCGGCTCCTCCTCAAGCTCCAGTCCCGCGGGTATCTCCAGAACAAGGTTCTTCGGGGTCTGCACCGCCGGACACAGATGCGCCTCGGTGCCCTTGCCGAACTCGAGATAACCAAGCGGGACCCCGAAGAACCCGGCGATACCAAAAGTCTGATAATCACCCAAGGCCTCGAGGTGCCGGCGCATGGGCTCGGAACGTACGTCGATACAAAACAACGCCTGCGCAAACGGACGCCTGGCAGACGGCTCCTCGTCCGCTGGCGGACGGATCCGCCCGGCGAGCTCATCGATATAATGGGATTCCATGGCCTGCAACCATACATAGCCCTCGCCGTCCTCCCAATCACGCAGCACCGACAACAGGGCATCCAGCTGCACCGGCGCGAGACCCATCAGTCCTGTCTCGGCGACACCGCCCACCCCGCCTGCCAGTTCCCGCAGGACTTGCGCGGCCCGTCGGTTCTCCCAATCGGCCTTGGCCGCCCCATAGGCCGAGGCAATGCGTGCCAGCGCCGCCGGGCGCCGGCGGGCCAGGGCGTCATCCACCTCGTGCGCCCATGCCGGAAGGATGGTACCGCCATAAAGCTCGTGGCGCAGATAAGCCTCGCGCGGCGCCTTATCCAGCAGCGCGCCGATCTCCGGGGCCGAGGCCGGCGTCCCGTGGCGCCGGCTCCCTTCCTGGAGGAGCGCCATTCCAAGCACCATGCGCACCGCCAGAAAATCCACGAGATCCGCCGGATAGCGCTGCGCCCAATAGTAGTGCTTGGCACCCATCCGATAGCGAATGAATCCGGCCCACCCGTGCATGCGCGTGAGTTCGTGCGTGATATAACCCTGCCAGGCGGTCTCCGGCACCTGCAACCGCTGCAGGACGTGGGCCACCATGCCCTCCGCCGTCTCCTCTTCGGCCAGTACCTGACGCAAATGCAGGCCGCGCAGGAGGAAGCGGGCATTGCGCCGCGCGAGATCCTTCCAGGCCTGGAAGAATCCCGCCTCGCGGCCCGGGGCCTGCCAGGCCGACTGGCCCTCGTCGAAGAAATCGAGACAGCTTTTGGTCAAAAGGTCGTCCAGGGTCGCGGCGATCGTGGTCCCAAAAAGGGCGTCCACGTGCCGGTACACGGGCGACGTGGAGTCGTATCGTTGCCGGAGCAGCTCGCGCAGCGAGCCGTCCAGATCGTCTTCCGGCGGCGATACCGGGCGACCCTGCAGGGCCGCGGCGATCCCTGTGCCGTCCACCCAATCGCCATCCGCCATGGCCCGGGGCCTGCGGTAGCCGGTCATCAATTGCCAGAGCCACGCCTCCAGATCGAGGCCCGGGGGGAGATCGGCACGCGATGCCCGAAAATCCCCGATCCGCCGCCGCAACAGCGCGTCGTCGATCTTGCCTTCGCGGCGATAGTCCTGATACTGCGCGCGGTCCAGGTACCCGCGGGCATGGAACAGACGGCTACCCTCCGCGACGGCCGTCGCGAACGGCCGGTCCTCAAGGCCATAGAGCGGGTTGTGATGGATGAAGGTGCGCATCGGCCAGAACCGCGGTATGGGCTCGCTTGCCACATAGACCATGGAACGTACCTTGAGGCGATCACCAAGCGTCAATGCCATGATGCACCCCCGCCACCGACAAGGCTCACGACCAGCGATGCCAAAAACACAATCCCGATGAGCGCCACGCTCATGCCACCGATGTCGACCACCGGCTCGCCGCGGTAATCCCCAAAAAGCAGGTCCTGAAAGAGCCGCCCGGCGGCCCACCCCCACAAAAAGATGAGCGGCAACCAAAACGGCATCCATGCCACGGGGATCGAACCCAGACCCCTCCACAGCATGAAGAATGCCGGGAACACCGGCGTCACCGTCAACGCCAGCACCGCGAATACCAGGCTCGCGGTCATCCGGGGCATGACCGCGACCAGACCGCCGTGCAGACCCATATACGCGCCGCCCACGCGCCGTACGAGAATCCCGGTCAAATACAAGGCCACCGCCGCCGGCAGGCCCCAGCCCAGCGCCATCAGCCGCAACACCTGGGTCGGCGCCCCAACCGCCCACGCAAGCCATACCGTCGCGAGCCCCGAACTCAGTACAAATCGCGTCCAGATGCCGAGCTCGCGGGCACTCAAGGCACGCACCGCATAGAGCAGGGCCGACGCCGTGGCGAGCGCCATGACCCAATGTCGCAGCCCGGCCGGGCAGAGCGGGCCTTGGGGGGCTAGGCGCAAAAGCTCGATCCCGACCTGCGGCAATACCAGCACCGCAAGCCCTTGGGCGATTCCCGCGGGAAGACTCGCGACCAAGCGATTGAACAGCCAGCTCAGCGGAAAAAGTGGCGCGAATAAGCCGGCCAAGACCCAGAACGCGAGGTCCATGTCAGCACCACCTGAGCCAGACGTTAAGCCGCCGCGACCATTGCACGACGACCTGACCCAACCGTTCGTAGATGTCGGCGACATACAGTTCACGCGACAAAAGGGCGTAGACGCCGAGATAGACTCCGCGTCCGCGTCCGCCAAGCCTGCGTCCAACTTCGAGGGACTCGGCGAAGAATGTCAGCGCCCAGCCGCCCACGAACACCGCCGCCAACAACATGACCAGGGCATCGAACGACAACCTGTGGATGCTGGCCGCGCGATACAGCATGAGACTCTCGTGCTCATCCGGATAGAGGAGCCGGCCGAAATAATGACTGATCAACGTATAGCCGATCACGACGACGACGAATGACGCGAGGATACCGAGCATGAGGCGCCAGGGGTCCTGCTGCGACATCTTATGGGCCGCAAACAAGGCCTGAGCCCCCGTAACCCAGCCGAAAAACAACAGCACCACGACCCCCTGCTCGTAAAAAAGATGCTCGGCCACAAAAAAATGCGACAGGCTCAATACCACCACCGGGACCAGCACGGTGAGGCTTGCCGCCACGAGCCATGGCAGACGCGAGGGTTTGGCCGGCCGCCGCTCCACCACCGAGGTATAGATCGGATCCGGCGGAACGCCGTCGTGCGCACGGGCGTCACCGATCACATCGCCAGCCCCGAGAAACAGCGAGGCCTTGAAAAAGCCGTGCGCAATGAGATGGAAAACGGCCAGCGGAAACGCCCCGAGACCGCACTCCATGACCATGAAACCCATCTGTCCCATGGTGGAGTAGCCGAGCGAACGCTTGATATCGTTCTGCAAGAGCATCAGTCCCGAACCTATGAGCGCGGTCATGAGACCCACCCCGAATGCCCAGTGCAACGCCCATCCGGCATGCTCGAAAAGCGGCGCGAACCGGTTGAACAGAAAACCTCCGGCATTCACGATACCGGCGTGCATCAAAGCCGAGACCGGCGTCGGCCCATCCATGGTGTACGGAAGCCAGACATGCAGCGGGAATTGCGCCGAGCGCGCAAACGCCGCCAGCGCCAGCAAAAAGCCCGTAAGCTCCGGCGCGGGCATCCCCCAAAACTGCATATGCGGCGCCTTCTGAATGCGCGCGAAGATCACCGGCAACGAGTCGCTGTGGTAACAGTGGAAGAGGATCAAGGCCGCGAACCACAGCGGCAGATCGCCGAAACGGTAGGTAATCTGCGTCCAGAAGGCGTAACGCCCGGCCGCCGGCCGCCTATGGTCGTGCCCCAACAGGAAATATAGGACTACACCAACCAAAAACCACGCCACCAAAAGGGTCAGCAGATTGGCCGCCGAGACCATGACCAGAATCACTCCGGTCATGAGATCAAGAAGCGCGAAGAATCGCGCATAGCCCGGCTCCTCGGCCATGTAGCGCACGGAATAGATGTGCACTATGAGGCTGATGCCGGACACGAACGTCCACAGCACGAGGCTCAAGGGATCGAGCCAAAGGCTTCCGAACACGCCTTGGGAATCGATGACCGCCACACCACCTGTCACGAGATAATGCACGAGCAGCGTGAGCGCGAGCGCCAGGGTCAAGGTCAGAATGGAGACACTGACGCGCGCCGCGGACCTGCGCGTATCGCGCAAAAACGCCAGGATCATCAGCGCCGAAACCACCGGCAAAAGCGGCACCCACACCCCTAACGATCCCATGGCCATCCCCTTCCTGCCTCCTTACTTTGTCATGGCGATATAGAGTTGCGGAAGCTTCTCCGGCAGCCTGTCCACGTGGTCCAGGACCAGATAATTGCGCGCCCCGAAGATGCGCGAGACGTACTCGTCGGCATACGGGTCCAGGGACAGACAGAACGTCCGTATACCCTTGCGCGCCAATTCCTCGACCGCCTTCTTGGCATCAAAGCGCAGGTACTGGGGATCGCGCACGTCGTTGTCCGCAGGCTCCCCATCGGTCAGCAGAATGATCAGTTTTTTCTGGCTCGCGCGCCGCTCCATGAGGCCCCCGGCATGCCGCAGCGCGGCGCCCATGCGGGTCGAAAGCTGCCCGGTCATACCGGCCAGACGCGCCTTCACCTTGTCGTCATAGGGTCCATCGAATTCCTTGAAGCGATAGAACTCCACGTCATGGCGCCCGTTGGAATCGAAACCACAGAGCATGAACGGGTCGCCGATGCGCTCCAAGGCCTGCGCCAGCAAGGCGGCCGCCTCGCGCGCAAGCTGCAAGACCGTGACATCGCCCTCGGCGCGCGAACGCAAGGCGTCGTTCGTCGATTCCGAAAGGTCGATCAACAACATCACCGAAAGGTCGCGGATATGAAGCCGTGTCCGGATGCCGATGCGCGGATCCGGCTGCTGCCCCATGCGGATGTCGCTTAAGGCCAGCACCGCGGCATTGATATCGATCTCATCGCCGTCCTCAACCTTGCGTTCGCGAATCACGCCCTGCGGCTGAACTGCCTCGATCAGCTTCTTCAAGCGCTGCACCAACGGTTTCTGCTGCTCCAAAAAACCGTTGATGACCTCCGGATCCCCCGCCTTCGGCCGCTTCTCGTAGAGCGTCACCCATAGCGGCCTCTCAAGCTGCGTTTGATAATCCCATTCCGAATAGGTCATCGGTTGCGAGATCGGCGTCTTGCCCTCGCGTTCATTGAAGGTCGTGCCGTCGTCGTCGTACAGCTCGGTGGAGAGGACCCACACCTCCTGGGCGTCGTCGCCCGCGTTTTCCACATCGAGCGTATTCAGCATCTCCATCAGGTTCACGTACTTACGCACCTGTGGCCGACCCCCGGCAAGCGGATCGCCCAGATCCGCGATACGCGGCGCGGTCCAGAGATAGCGGTTGTCGTCGCGATAGACGATCGCGCTGGTATCGGCGCTCGGCGTGAATTCAAGCCCGCTGTCTTTCGCCAGGGCCGCCAGACGCCCTGCCGACTCCAGAATGCCGGTGTAGCGATCGCCATCGTCTTGCGGCAGCCGCGCGAACGCCTCGCGCGCCGCCACCACGACCGGGTGATCATCCCGGTACTCGGAATCGAGCAGCGCCAGGGCGCAGCGATCGAGGACCGCGGCCAGATCGGGTTCCCCGGCCCTGTCCACCGTCGCCGGCACCGTCACAAGTTGCCCCCACAGGGAGTACAAGCCCGGGAATGCACTGATGGCGCGACGCTCCACCCAGGCATCCTCGAGCAAACCGATCCACGGCCGGACGGCCGGTGCGGCAAGCTCGAAGCGCGCATCGAAGCGCGAATGCACCACATGGGCGCTGGCGTGGGCGGCCGCCGCCCGAAACACCTCCAACGCCGGGGTCCGCTTCCCGTGGCCATTCTCCCAGTCGTCATAGGCGTCCGGGACGTAGATGAAATAGTCCTCTACATACGGGCGGTAGCCCTCGCGTGTCTCGAAATCCCCGGAGGTCGGCCGCAGAAAGAAATCCCGCCCCCACAGCGCGCGCAGATACATGACGAGCCGCCGCTGGATGTCAATGAAGAGCACCCCGCGCCGCTCCTGCTGCATCACCGCCAGGGCCTGCGGACTTGTCAGCCCGAAAAATTCCGCTTGCGCCGCGAAGTCATTGCGATAGGCGGACACCCCCCACATCGCCCAACGACGCAGCCCACCCAGGGTCATCTGATCGAGTAGCACCTCGATCTTGCCGAGCATCGGCCGGACCCCTTGCGGGGCCTGCGCCAAAAGCTGGTCGATCAAGAGCAGATAACCACGGAAAAGGCCGATCTCACCGAGCCGTCGCGCGACCACGGGGGCCGTCGAAAAAAACAGCGACAGCACCTGCGCGCTGGTCTTCGAGTACATGCGTATGGCGGTCGACAGCATCTCGAAGACCGCCTGCTCGCCGATCTCGCGCGCCACCTGCGGCGCGCTCTCGACGAACGCCACCACGAGATCGCTGCCGCGCCCGAGGGCCTTCAGGCTCCCGGCGCCCTGCAGGTAGGCCTCGAGGCCGCGCGATGTGAAGACGCGCGCCGCCTCGTGCCAATTCGCCTCCAGGACCTCGGCTGCGTGTTCGCCGAGATCCTCAAGAAGCTCCGGGTAATCTACCAGTTGAACCGCCATACCCCTGCAACCCCGTATGTCCGGTAATAGCCCCCCGTGACGTCTACCGACGTCATCCCGTGGGAACCTTCAGTCCGGCCAGACGCGCGGCGGGTTCACGCCCCGTCCCCCGCCGGCATTCAGATCCACCTCGTCTGCGTGCGTCTCGCGACTCTTGGCGTTCTCCGCGCCAGCCGCCGGCCCGGGCTTGTCCCCCTCTCCCGTCTTGGTCCCCGGGCGACGCCGTTGCGTCTGCAGACTCGCGCTCAATTTGTCTTCCAAGTTGCTCATTTCAAGATCTCCTCGATGAGTCGTTCGATCTCGTCGCGGGCGGCTACGGCACGCTTACCCATGTGATAAACACTCAGGCCCTCGAGCGCGGCGCTCCTATAGATGGCCCGCCGGCCAATCGCGATCGGCAATACCGGCAGACCCATAGCGGCGATGGCCGACTGCGAGGCCCGCGACAGCGCGCTGTGCGCCTCCACCTGATTGAGCACGAAGTACCCGCGCAACTGGGGCCGGCGGCCCCGCAGACCCTGCACAAGCTCGGCGCTGCGTCGGCTCGCCCACAGGTCCAGGGGCGACGGCAAGACCGGCAGCAGCACAAGATCCGCCTCCCCCAGAATACCCTGGATCTCATCGTCATCCAGGCGCGGCGGGCAGTCATAGACGCGGTACTGGTGCTCCGCCTGCCCGCCTTCACGCAGGCCCGCCCAGTCACAGAGTGCGATGGCGTAATGCCCCTCGCTGTCGGCCCAGTTGGCCCAGTCCCCGAGACTGCCTTGCGGATCGGCATCGACCAACAGCGTAGGTGCGCGTCGCGCAAGCCCCATCGCCAGGTTCCATGCAAGTGTGGTCTTGCCGCAACCGCCCTTGCCGTTGTACAAAGCGATTCGCAGCGCCGTCATGACCGTTCAGCCCGGGGCGCGCCGCGCACAGGCGTCTGCCCCGCGCGCAAAGTCCCTGAGTCGGGGCTCCACCTCGTCGCCCTCGAATTGAATGGTCACCACCACATGCGTGCGTGCGAAATTGAGGTTCGGATAATAACCACTCGCCTCCGACAGCGCCGCTAAATCGTCGAGAAAGGCCCGCGTCTGTGCATAATCCGCGAACTCAAAGCGTTTGTTCCATGCCAAGGGACGCTTTTGCTGCGTCCATCCCTCCGGAACTGCCGCGTCCCTTTCGTCCATGCCTTTCCCTCCTCATCGGCGCGCTGCGAGCGCGGCGCGCAGCTCCTGCAGGTGGCGCAGGTGCTCCTCTTCGTCAGCGTGCAGGCGCGCAAAGAGGGCTGCGGCCTCGTGGTCGCGCAGCCGCGTGCTCATGGCTGCGGCCTCGGCATAGAGTTCGACTGCCGCCTGCTCGAGATCGGTATCGTGACACAACATCTCCTCGAGGTCCCGACCCGGCCGCGGCGGTCGCAATGAACCCGCCCCCGGAGCCATTCCGGCGAGCAACAGCCGCTGGCTCAGCAGATCGGCATGACCGAGCTCCTCGCGGGCCTCATGACGAAAACCTTCCGCCCAGTCTTCAAGGCCCCACAGCGTACACAGACTCGCCTGCGTCAGATACTGCTGCACGGCGCTGTACTCATGATTCAGGGCCTGGGCCAGGAATCCTGTGACGCGCGGATGGCTACGCATGCCGCCCCCGCGCTCAGCTCAGGTTGCCTGTGACGTCCCCGTCCCGTCCGCCACCGTTACCGTCCGGACGCGTGGGCAGGATGTGCTCCACCTCGGAATGCACGCGCGCGATGATGTGGGCCGCCACCAGGCCATCCCCCACCCGCTCGCAGGCATCGGCGCCGGCGCGCACCGCGGCGTTCACAGCCCCG
>JAJZZU010000129.1 GCA_021797365.1 Pseudomonadota bacterium
CGCGACGTAGTGTTTGCCAAAGTGTCCGGAGCGCAAAGACTCGTGCAGACCCCGCAGCGCCGAGCGCCGCTTGGCGATCAAGAGGCAGCCGGATGTCGCGCGATCGAGCCGGTGCACGAGTTCCAGGCCGCGGGCCGCCGGACGTAGCGCGCGCAATGCCTCGATGACCCCGAAAGACAGGCCGGACCCGCCATGCACCGCCATCCCGGAGGGCTTATCCAGCACCAGCAGCCAGTCGTCCTCGAACAGAATGAGATCGGCGAGCCACGCGAGATCCGGGGCCGGTGGCGGCGGCGCCTTGACGTCTATCGGGGGGATACGCACGACATCACCGACCTGCAGGCGATAATCCGCCTTACGCCGACCCTTATTGATGCGGATCTCGCCTTTGCGGACAATCCGATAGATATGCGTTCGGGGAACGCCCTTTAGGACCGCCAGAAGAAAATTATCCAGGCGTTGCCCGGATCGCTCGGCATCTATCGTCACCAAGCGAACCGCCGACGCCGCCTTGTCGTGCCAAGACATCAGGGGAAGCCAAAGATTGCCGGGGCGCAACCCGGCTGCTATAGTGCGCCTTCGTATGCGTCCGATATTAGCAAGCTTTCCGGCTGCATACAAAACGATTTTCGAAGGTCGACCTGCCGGTCGCCTTCACAAGGGTATCGCACCCCTCGCCCAACCGGAGAGGTGCTCGGATGTACGCCCCCTGGCCCGGGAGGCGGAAAGTCTACAGCGACGGGTTTCAAAGCGGATTCATGCCCTTAATCCGGGCCCTTTCTTCGCCGCCCACACTCGCGTGGACTGCCGACCTCCCTCAAGGCCGGGGTCGTGCGCCGCAACGCGGCGGAGTCAGGATTCATGAAAAGAATGCTTTTTAATGCCACCCACTCGGAAGAACTGCGAGTGGCGATCGTCGACGGCCAGAAATTGATCGACCTGGACATCGAATCGGCCAACTATCAACAAAAGAAAGGCAATATCTACAAGGCGCGTGTGACACGCGTGGAACCTAGTCTCGAGGCGGCATTCGTCGACTATGGAGCCGAACGGCAGGGCTTCCTGCCCCTAAAGGAGATCTCGCGCAGCTATTTCAACGGGGCCGAGAACAAGGGCACGCAGGGTCCGGTACGCATCAAGGACGTCATCCGCGAAGGCCAGGAGATCGTCGTCCAGATCGAGAAGGAGGAGCGCGGCAACAAGGGCGCGGCCCTCACCTCATTCATCAGCCTCGCCGGTCGCTATCTGGTCCTGATGCCGAACAATCCCAAGGGCGGCGGTATCTCGCGTCGCATCGAGGGGGAGGAGCGGGCCGAACTGCGCGACACCATGGCCCAGCTGAGGCTGCCGGACGACTACTCCGTAATCATCCGCACGGCGGGCATCGGCAAGAGCGTCGAAGAGCTCCAGTGGGACCTCGATTATCTGGTGCAGTTGTGGGATGCCATCACGCGCGCGAGCGAAGACCAGCCGGCGGCGTTCCTGATCTATCAGGAAAGCAGCCTCGTCATTCGCGCAATCCGCGATTATCTGCGCAGCGACATCGGCGAAATCCTGATCGACAACCAGGATATCTACGAACGCGCCCTGAAATTCATGCAGCAGGTCATGCCGCAGAACGTCGGCAAGCTCAAGCTCTACGAAGATGAGATCCCGCTGTTTTCTCGTTACCAGATCGAACATCAGATCGAGTCGGCATTTTCCCGCGAGGTCCATCTGGAATCCGGCGGCGCGGTGGTATTCGACCACACCGAGGCGCTAGTCACGATCGACGTCAACTCGGCGCGCGCTACGCGCGGGAGCGACATCGAGGAAACCGCGCTCAATACCAACCTCGAGGCCGCCGAAGAGATTGCCCGGCAGCTGCGTATCCGTGATCTTGGGGGCTTGATCGTCATCGATTTCATCGATATGACGCCGACGCGCAACCAGCGTGCCGTGGAAACTCGCCTGAGCGAGGCGCTCAAGGCCGACCGCGCGCGCGTACAAGTCGGACGGATCTCCCGTTTCGGGCTCCTCGAGATGTCGCGCCAACGGTTGCGGCCGTCGCTCGGCGAGTCCAACAGCCTGACTTGTCCGCGCTGCGAGGGTACCGGTCATATCCGGAGCGTGCCCTCATCCGCACTGCAGATCCTACGCTTCATCCAGGAAGAGGCAATGAAGGAGAATACAGCGGCACTGCATGTGCACCTGCCGCTCGCCACCGCAACCTTTCTCCTGAACGAGAAACGCCATGAGATCAGCGGCATCGAATCGCGTCTGGGTACGCCTATCACGATTGTTCCGAGCATCGATCTCGAAACCCCGCACTACCGAATCAAACGTCTGAAGGCCGAGGAGATCGAGGCCGAGCGTATCGCGCCAAGCTATTTGATCCCGCTCGAGGTCGAGCCCGAAGAACCCTCGCGCCCCTCGAACCCGATCATGGAGCGGCCGGCCGTGGGCCAACTGGCGCCGATTGCGCCGCCCCGACCGGAGGCTGCGAACCCGCCGCCCCCCGCCCCCGCCAACGGACTGATACGATCTTTCTTGCATCGCCTCCTGGGCGGCAGCAATACGCCCGCACCCACGCAAGCCCCGGCCGCTGCCGAGTCCGCCCCGACGGCCCCCACGGCACGGCCCGCGCGTCCGCCCCGGCGCGCCGCAACCGGCCGCAATCGGCCACCGGCCAAGGCCCCCGCGGAAACACGTGAGCGGCCGCGTGAGGTCGCGCCCGAGAAAGGGGAACGCAGTGAGCGCGCCGGAGACCGCCCAGCAGATAAGGGAGACCGCCCAGCACGGCCTCGAGGTCACCGGGCTCGGCGCGGCGGCCGTGGCCGCCATGGCAGCGAGCGCGGGGATACCACAGCGGCCAGCCCGGAGAGCGCGAGCGGAAACCAGATGACGGCAACGGCAGACACCCCGGCCCCCTCCGGCGAGCCCATGCGCGACACCGCGCCGGTCCAGGATCGGGGCGCATATCCGCTCCCGGCCACGCCGGAACCGGCTGTGCACCAGGAACCGGCTGTGCGACGGCCGGAGGAACCCGAGGCGCGGCCCGTGCGCGAGACCGAACGACAGGAGGCACCGAGCGACGAGTGATACCGTCCCGGCCCACCCCACCGGCCTTGGCCGGTGGGCTTCTTGCCCCTAGCCCGGACGGGAACCGATTGGCACAGCAAACCGGCACCGGCCTTCAATGGGGCGGTGAATATCCGCCTTCTACACCAAAGCCGTCGGCACCTCTTTGGTCTGCCATCTGCACACCAACCGAGAGACCCCTTCCCTTCAGCGGTCGGTGGTGGTGTCTGGAGACGATCCTGCGGGCTACGGGACCGATCTGGCCCTGGGATTTCTAGGCGCGAGTAAGCCGAGTCTCGATATCCGCAAGTAGGCCCTGGGCGGCCTCTTCGAGCAGCGCATAGACCCGCTCGAATCCCTCGGGCCCACCATAATATGGGTCTGGAACGTCGCGAACCCGCGTGTTGCGGGCAAAATCCAGGAACAGTCGCACCGAGGCCCGCGGGCCGCCGCCGAGGGCCTCCAGGTGTGCCAGGTTGTCGCGGTCCATGGCCAGCACATAATCGAAATCGCGAAGATCGGCCGCAGTAACCTTGCGTCCGACGAGCCCCTCAATGTCGATACCGTGGCCTGCCATGGTGCGACGGGCGCGCTCGTCCGGGGGTTCGCCGATGTGATAGCCGTGGGTACCTGCGGAATCGATCTCGATGAGCCCATCGAGCCCCTTGCGGGTCACGAGTTCGCGGAACAGACCCTCGGCCATGGGTGACCGGCAGATGTTACCGAGGCATACAAACAACACGCGTATCATAAAGGTGCCTGGGGCGTCCGTTGCGCGGGCCACCGGATCCCCGACTCGGTCAGCGCCAACAAAAACACGAGAGCCACGGGTGCAAAAAATATCGCCGGCCATACCACGGGCATGAACACCATACCGCTTGGCTTGGCAAGCTGCGCACCAACCGCATACACTGCCAGCAGCCCCTGAAAGGTGCTCATACCGATCACGAGCGGCGCGCGCTGCCAGGCGCATGCGACGCCCTGGACGATGACCTCGCGAATCCGGCGCGCCGGATCCACCACCGCTCGCGCATAGGCGATCATGGACATGCCGCCCCATAACAATGCCGCACCGGCAGCCATGACCAACACCGCCGCAAGCAGGCCGATCCCGGCCACGACGCCCGCGTATCCGGCATAGCGGCCCCAAAAGGCGAGTACCTCGGGAAGGTGCCCGACCATCCACGCCAACGCGACGAACAGCAAAACGATCATGGTGCCGGCCAGCGCCAACCAGGCCGTCACACCGTACGCGCGGCGCACGAGGTCGTGCCATGCGATAGGCGCGGTGGTATGCAGCTTCTGGAGATAGAGATAACGAACCACCGGCGCACACCCGAGCCACGCTAAAAGCGGCCACAGGCTCGTGGTTCGCGAATGGTGTCCGACCAGGATCGCGCCGATCAGCTCGAAGGCGATGAGGCCCGCGGTCCATCGGCTACTATAGGCGCGGATCGCCGCCGCACGGATTTGGATCACGCAGGCCTCCATAGGGCATTGGCGCGCGTCAGATCCTCTTCGGTGTCGACGCCAGGACCGGGATCGGCATCCGTCACGACGACCCCGATCGCCGCGCCGTGATCCAGGGCCCGCAGCTGCTCGAGACCCTCGCGTTGCTCCAGCGCGCTCGGACCCCAGCCGGTGAACATCCGCACGAAGCCCGCGCGATAGGCATACAACCCGATATGTCCAAGAAACGCCGACGGCATCGCCGGATCGCGCGGCCATGGGATGGGCGCGCGGGAAAAGTACAGGGCGCGGCCGCTCGCCTCGCACACCACCTTCACGAGATGCGGGCTCGCAAAGGCCTGCGCGTCTTGCATGCGCCGCGCCGCCGTCGCTATGTGCCATTGCGGATTATCGCGCAAGGCACGCGCCACCGCGGTCACGAGCGCCGGCGGCATGAGCGGTTCATCACCCTGAAGATTGACAACAATGGCCTCATCGGGGAGCGCCAGCAACGCGATGGCCTCGGCGATCCGGTCGGTTCCGGAGGCATGGGTGGCGGCGGTCATCACGACCTCGCCGCCGGCGTCCTTCACGACCGCGGCGATCCGCGCGTCATCGGTGGCGACGGTCACGCGCGCCGCGCCGCTTGCCATCGCCCTTTCCCGCACGCGCAGGATCAAGGGGCGTCCGGCGACCTCCCGTAACGGCTTGCCCGGCAGCCGTGTCGCACCGTAACGCGCAGGGATGATGACGTGCACTAGCCGAGGTCCTTCAGGTCCTCATCGTTCAAGGTGCGCCCCTCTTCCTCGAGCATGACCGGGATATCGTCGCGGATCGGATAGGCCAGACGGCAGGCGCGGCACGCCAATTCCCCGGCCTCGCGCCGATAGCGCAATGGCCCCTTGCAAACCGGGCATACCAATATCTCCAAAAGTCGCCTATCCATATCGTATCCTTCCCCTGTTTCAAGGCCACATTGTAGAACAGGAGGTGCGCGCCGGCTACGATCGAAGGCCGGGCACAGGCCCGGCCGCGATCATGATCGCGGCTTAAGGCGCGCGAGAATGCGACGTGCCAGTTCTTCGTCGACCACCGCCCGCACCGGCACATACCAGAGCCCGGAGCGTCCCAGGGATTCGCACTTTACCGCATCTTTTTCCGTCATGACTACCGGATCATCCGTGTCGAACTGGAGGTCTTCGGCAGAATATCGATGATGATCGGGAAACGGATGGGCAATGACCTCGAGCCCCCACCCCTCCAGGGCCCGAAAGAAGCGCTGCGGGTGGCCGATGCCTGCCACGGCATGCACGCGCCGCAGATCCGCAAGCCCCACCTCGGCGTGGCCGCCGACGGCATAGGCCCTATCGCCGGCAAGCCCCATGGCCCACTCGCCGGCCGCGGCCTGCCCCTGCGTCACGCGAAAATCCAGACGATCCCAGCGGGTGCGGGGTTCACGCAGCGGACCCCCCGGCAGGCACAACCCGTTTCCAAAGCGCCGCACCCCGTCGAGGATACCGATCTCCAGACACCGCCCCAGACGATAATGCTGCAGACCATCGTCCGCCACGATCACATCGCACCCGGCTTCCACCAAGGCCTGTGCGCCTGCCACCCGGTCGCGGGCGGCGATGACCGGCCCGGGGGCATGGCGCGCCAGCAGTACGGCCTCATCGCCGACGCACCCCGGATCGCTATGCGCGTCCACGCGCAGCACGCCGCGGTTGCGACCCCCGTAACCGCGCAATACGATGCCTGGGCGCAACCCGGCGGCCGAAAGCCGTGCGCATAGCCACAAGACGAAAGGCGTCTTTCCGGTCCCGCCCACGGTCACGTTACCGACCACGATGACTGGGACCGGAAGCCTTTGGACGGTGCACACGCCGACCGTATAAAGGCGCCGGCGCAAAATTGCCAGCGCACAATAGAGGACACTCATCGGCCATAAGACCCGGCTCCAAAGACCGGTCGCAGCCCAATGCCGCCAAGGATCGCTCAGCACGCGCAGACCTGTGCCACCAGCGCTTCGGCGGCCTCCCCGGCGGCACGCCGCTCCTGCCAGAAATACCGTCGCAAGGCGTCGGCGGCCACGCGCGCCGCCCCGGGGTTCGCCAAAAGCCACGCCCAGTACGTGACGAGCTCGGTGCTCGCGACTTCGGCAAGTGGCGCCGCCCCCGGCAGGTCGAGACCCGCCACATGCGCCGCGCTCACCACGCGCCCTCCCGCGAGCGCCGCCCATAACAAGGGTTCCGGCGGCATCATGAGATGGATAGCCGTGCAGCTCGCCGCGAGCGCCGGCCAAAACCGCTCCTCATCCACCCATACCACGCTGCCTGGCGCGAGCGGGCGACGATCCTCGTTCCAGGCGCTCAACCGCTTCGCGCCCGCAGTCGGGCAGCCGAGAAACAGGATGTCCTGGGTACCCCCCGGGGACGCCTGCCAGGCCTGCGCAAGGCGCGCGGCGATCGCCGGCGAGGCATCGGTCACCCAGAACAAGGCGCGCGCATGGGCCCCGGCCAACCCCTGAAAGACCGGCTCCACCTGCGCCACGGCAAGCCGTGCGTAAAAGGGCGCCGCGCAATGCGCCCGACCGCGCCAGGCCTGCTGCTCGCTCGCGT
>JAJZZU010000130.1 GCA_021797365.1 Pseudomonadota bacterium
TCTTGAGGCCGTAGACCACGTCCTGGGCCAGCGGCCACCCGCGCTGGTGGCCTTTCCCGTGCATTATGAGACGCCACCGGACGAACTGACCATGGCGCTCTCCAAGGCGATCCGCGCGGTCGATCAGGGCGAGGGGGTCTTGATCCTCGCCGATATCTATGGGGCCACCCATATCAACGTCGCCTGCCGCCTGCTGGCGCGCCATCGGGTGGAGCTCGTCACCGGCCTGAATCTACCCATGCTGATCCGTGTATTGAACTATCGCGACCTGCCGCTCGATGACCTCATCGGGAAGGCCTTGAGCGGCGGAATGGAAGGGATCGTCTGTGCCACTGAATTTTGTCTCCTGGATGACGCCAAACATGAAGTGCATTGAGGTCGCGGTCGTCAATAAATTGGGCATGCATGCACGGGCTTCGGCGAAGCTCGTAAGTCTCGCCTCGTCGTTCGAATCCACCATCACGGTGACCCGCGATGGGCGTAGCGTCAATGGCAAGAGCATCATGGGTATCATGATGCTGGCGGCCGGCCAGGGATCAATCTTGAAGATTTGCGCCGAGGGAGTAGACGAGGGCGAGGCCAGCCAGGCCCTGTGCCGATTGATCGAACAGCGCTTCGGAGAAGAGGTCTGATGCTCGCACTTCACGGCAAGGGCGTAAGCAGCGGAATCGCCATAGGGCGCGCCTATGTGTTGAAGCGCGAACGCCTGAAGATCCCGGAATACGTCATACCGGCAGCATTCGTGGAAGACGAGGTGCAACGCTTCCTGGAAGCCGTCGAGACTACGCGCCAGGAGCTGAGCGACATTCGCGACCACATCCCGCCGGACGCACCGGTCGAGGCGGCAAGCTTTCTCGATACCCATCTGCTCATTTTGAATGACACCATGGTCTCGGATGCGCCCATAAAAGACATCCGCGACAATCAGTGGAATGCCGAGTTCGCGCTAAAGACCCAGAGCGATCGCCTGATTGCGGTGTTCGAGGGTATGGAGGACCCCTATCTACGCAACAAGAAGATCGATGTCGCGCAGGTGGTCGAGCGGGTCCTGCGCAACCTCCTGAACCCGGATGGACACGAGGCCGAACTGATACCGGATGAATTGGATGGATGCGTCGTGGTCGCCAACGACCTCGCGCCGGCCGATACCGTGACCCTGAAAAACAAGGGTATCGTGGCGTTTGTCACTAACCTCGGCGGACCGATCTCGCATACCGCCATCCTCTCGCGCAGCCTCGGGATACCGGCGATCGTCGCGGTTCACGGCGCAACCCGCTACATCGACAATAACGATGTGCTCATAGTCGACGGCAAGCGCGGAATCCTGTTCGTGGCCCCGGACGCGATCGTGATCTCCGAATACGAGAGGCGCGCGCGCAAGATCGAACGGCTGCAGCGTGAACTGAAGGCCTTGCGCACGAGCAAGGCCCTAAGCCGCGACGGCGTTACCGTGCAGCTGCTCGCCAACATAGAGCTTCCCGAGGACATGGCCGGCGTTCATCAGGCCCTGGCGAGCGGTATCGGGCTTTACCGCACTGAGTTTTTGTTCATGAACCGCAAGACGCCGCCCGACGAGGAGGAGCAATTCGCGGCCTACGTCAAGGTGATACGCGAGCTCCCCGGGCAGCCGGTCACCATTCGCACGCTCGATCTGGGGGCGGACAAGCACGCCGACATCGACCTGCCGACCACGGCCGTCAACCCGGCCCTGGGGTTGCGTGCCGTGCGTCTATGCCTGCAGGAGGTCGGGCTTTTCAAAGTCCAGTTGCGCGCGATTTTGCGCGCATCGGCGTTTGGAACGGTGCGCCTCATGATCCCGATGCTATCCAATATCGACGAGATCGCGCGCGTCGTCGAGCTCGTGCGCGAGGTGCAAGAAGAGCTGCTTCGGACTGGCGTCGACTTCGACACCGACATACCGATAGGGGGCATGATCGAAGTCCCGGCGGCAGCCGTGTCCGCCGACCTGTTCGCCGCCCACCTCGACTTCCTGTCGATCGGCACCAATGACCTCATTCAATACACGCTTGCCATCGATCGCGTCGATGACACCGTGAACTATCTCTACGACCCGCTCCACCCCTCGGTCTTGCGGCTCATCGCCATGACCATAGACGCCGCCGACAAGCAAGGCATCCCGGTGGCCATGTGCGGCGAGATGGCCGGCGACACGCGCTATACGCGCCTTTTGCTGGGGCTTGGCCTGCGGGAATTCAGCATGCATCCCTCGGCGTTGCTCGAGATCAAAAAGATCGTGCGCGAGAGCACTATCGCAGACTTGAAGCAGCAGTCCGCGCAAGTCATGGCGGCCCGCGACCCGCGCGCCGTCCAGATGCTGGTCGAGCGCATGAACGGTGATGGGGACGGGGCAACAGAAGGATGATGGCGGTGTCTATCCTGGAGTCGCATGCAGGTGCCGTGGGGACAGGCTCATAAGGGGACTCCGGGATTCATGGGCCGTCTTAGCCGCGCGCACTGATCGCATCATACCCGCGCTAATCGGGAAGGCAGAACAGATGGTACGGCGGCTTCCTTCAAGCACGCAGGGCGCAACGACTGGCTCTCACCACCGCCGCTTGACCCTGCGGATAAGTGCGGCCATCTGACCGCTATCGCCATACTCCGGCCTCTTTGCGTGCGCAACGAGAGATCGCCTCGTTATCCGCGCATCTCCCGCCGCGGAAACGCCTCGCCCTTCCGGGATCCCCGCTGAGCGCGGGATCGTGCCGATGAGAGCTATGGTGCGCTGGCCCTCAGTCGCGCAGCGTCGACTATGCGCCCCACGCTCGCCCGCCAATAACGGGGCAGGCCTAGCGCCGCGAGGTCCTCGCGGGACGAAACGGCCCCACCGGCGCCGAGGGAGAGATAGGGGGGCGCAAGACCGGTGCACTGGGATCAGAGACCGCGCAGATGAGCCCGTTGCGGTAGCGGGAGCGGGTAGCGCTGAAGCCCTCCGAGTGTCGGGGCGCGAAGGTCCTCTTCAGTAGCGCCGCGGCACTGATCTTACGTATGCGAAACGGCCGCCAGAACGGGGGCGTGCGTCCCGACTCCGAGTGCCCGCTGACCTGATAGCAGTCCACAATGATCTCGCCGCTTGCGTCCTCGTACACGGCATGCGGCTCCACCACCCGCACCTGGGCCTGATCGCGATAACGCAATGCGCAGCAGCACCGGGACTGCACGGCCTCCTTGAAAACGCTCAAGACGTCTCCTGCCATACGCTCCTCCCGCTGTGGTTCCCGAATCGTTCCTGTTTATGGTGACGATAAGCGAGCACCACTATGGCCCAAAACCCCAAAACGCGCAACGATCTCCGGCAAAAACCCGCCATTGTCAATGGGGCACCGATCAGGGATACCCGCTGGCGTGCCGGTCTGCGAGGCGAGATACCGGACAGGTGGCCGAGGTCCCCGTACGGGAACCCCTACACCACCACCGGGTATTCCGGGCTCCAGGCCTCACATCGAGAATGGCTGGGCAAAACACGGGGTCGGCCGGGAGACGGCGCCCCGCTCAGGATGCGTCTTGCACGCCGTCGCCGGCACCGAACACATAGCCCTGGAGCCGCCACTTGGCGGCCAGGGTCTCGACGGCGTTCTGGAACTCCTCGCTGCGCGAGGGGTGATTGAAGCCGGTACCGGCGATGCGGCGCAGGGCCCCAAGCGATGGGCTTGCGGTGAGCATATGAATCAATTCACCGGCCTCGGCGCCCAGAACCTCGCCCCCGAGGAGTGCGCCGTTATCGAGGTCGGCAATGAGCCGCACATAACCCTCCGGCTCATCCTGGCCAAGCGCCCGAGGCGAGGTCTCGAAGGCCGCGAACCCGACCCCGGGCTCATGGCCCTCGTCCTCGGCCTGCTCCTCGGTCAGTCCCACGCGCGCCAGTTCGATGGCGCTGTAGACCGCCTCGGGTACGCGCGTCAGGTCCCGCCTACGGCTCCCGGGCGCCAGGATATTGTCGATCGCAACCCCGGCCTCGTAGAGCGCGCGATTGGCGGTCATGGGGCCCGCCACGCAATCCCCGATGGCGTAGATCGTGGTACCGGCCGCACGCATCTTATCGTCGACAACGATGTGACCCCGGGCATCAAGGCGCACCCCTGCACGCGCCAGATCGAGTCCCTCAGTGACCGGCCGCCGGCCGGTGGCGAGCAGGGCCCAATCCGCCGCCATGACCTCACCGCCTGTGGTGGTAACGGACACCCCGGTCTCGGTGGCCGTGAGCGTGCGCGCCCCGGCACGGATCGGAGCGAGCCCAGCATCGGCCATGGCGGTGCGCAAGAGCTTCATGGCCGGCGTACTGAACTCGGGCCGCGCAAACGGATCCTGGCGCGCAAGCCATGTCACCTCGCGACCGAAGGCCCGCAGGATATAGGCGAACTCAAGGGCCACCACCCCGCCCCCCACGATGAGCACCCGTGCCCCTTCCGGCGCCGGCTCGTCGAACAAAAGATCGCTGTGGAGGACGCGCCCCGGCGTCACCGCGAAGCCCTCCGGGACATGGGGCGCGGAGCCGGTGGCAATGATCACGGCGCGCGGCGAGATCGTGTCGCCGCCCGGCTCTACGATGACCGTGTTTTGGTCCTGGAACCGCGCATGCCCCGTGAGCGCGGTTACGCCCAGGCGCTTTAGATACGATTGGTAGCTGTCGCGCACCGCCACGACCACCTCGCGTTGATGGCGCCACGCCTGCGCGAGATCACCGCGCAGGCCGCCCACGATGCCGCGCTTTTCGAAATGACGTGCGGAATCGAGCACGCGCGCGGTATGGTACCAGTCCTTCTTGGGGACGCACCCGCGGTTCAGGCAGCACCCGCCCCACGTGGCCTTTTCGACGATCATGGTGCTCAGCCCACGCAGCGCCGCCAATACCGCCGCCCGGTAACCGCCGGGCCCGGATCCGATCACCAGAAGATCGCACTCCATCACACTACCCCCTTCGCGTCGCCTCACGCCGCGCTTGTGCCGATGTCGCGACCTTGGCATGATCCGGCCCATGAAGGCCTTGATGCGGATGTTCGCGCAGCGTCGCGATAGACGCCTGCTCGATCGATTCTTTGCCCGTTACCAGGGTCGCACGCTCATCGTCCATCAAGGTCTTACGCTCGACTGGCTGGAGGAACTCCTGAAGCTCGGGGGCGGGGGTGGACACTTTCGCATCGATATACGCCAGCCGCCCGGTCGGCACAGCCCCGTGTTGTGGCTCGCGCACCGCTTCATCCTGCCCCTGGATCTCCCCCTGCCGGTCCTGTGTGACGTCGGGCCCATGACCATCGCGATCCGTCACCTACGTTCCGCAGGCCGGCTATGCCATCCCGCCGATATCGCGTGGATACTCGAGGACATGCGTGTTCGCGCGCGCGTCCATGCGACCTTGTCCCGGCACTCGCATCGGCTCACGGCCGATTTGGGCCTTGCCGTCTGCGACAACACCTTCGAGATGGACCTTGGCGGCTGATCAGCCGCCGGCGACCGTCATCCGCTCCACGAGCCACGAGCCCGTGCACACATTGTGGCGGGTGTCGACATCGCGCCCTACGGCGACAAGCCCCCTATACATATCCCGCAGATTCGAGGCGATGGTGATCTCCTCCACCGGATGGACGATCTCGCCGCCTTCCACCCAGAAACCGGCCGCTCCGCGTGAATAATCCCCGGTGACACCGTTGATCCCAAATCCTATGAGCTCGGTCACAAACAGCCCCCGTCCCATCTGGCGCAAGAGGCCCGCCAGATCCTCGGGACCGGAGGCCACCGTGAGGTTATGCACGCCACCAGCATTGGCGGTCGTGACAAGACCCAGCTTGCGCGCCGAATAACTGTCGAGACAGTAACGGCGCAACACACCGTCGGTCACGAGATCGCGATAGCGGGTCTCCACGCCCTCGCCATCGAAGGGCGCGCTGCCCATCGCCTTCTTGCGGTGCGGTTCCTCATACAAGTGGACCCAGGCCGGGAACAAGGCGGTGCCGACGCTATCGAGAAGAAATGACGAGCGCCGGTAAAGGCTTGGGCCGCTGATCGCCGACACCAGGTGCGACACCAGGCTGCGCGCCACCTGCGCCTCGTAGAGGACCGGGACCTGACAGGTCTTGATCTGGCGGGCGCCGAGCCGGCGCACCGTGCGCCGTGCCGCCCCGCGCCCGACCTCCTCGGCCGCCGGCAGGTCGCGGGGATCACGCACCATGGCATAGTCGTAATCGCGCTGCATCGAGCCGTTGCCATCCTCGCCCAAGACCGCGCAACTGATCCCGTGGCGGCTCGCGCGCACGGTCCCAAGAAAACCATGGCTGGTCGCATAGACATCCGTCCCGTCATGGGTGGTGACGCTCGCGCCCTCGGAATTGCGGATGCGGGGATCGGCGGCAAACGCCGCATCCTCGCCGCGTCGGGCAATCTCGATTGCCTCTTCCATCGACAGCGGCCAGGGATGGTGGAGGTCGAGATCGGGGATATCGCGCGCGAGGTGCGCGGGATCGGCGAGACCGTTATAGGGATCGGCGGCCGTATGGCGAGCGATGGCGCAGGCCGCCATGACCGCCTCCGTCAAGGCTTGCGTGCGAAAATCCGCGGTGCTCGCCGATCCGCTGCGCGTCCCGAAATAGACGGTGATGGAAAGGCTCTTGTCGCGGTGGTGTTCGACGGTCTCGACCTCACCCTTACGGACCGTCACCGAGAGCCCGGCCCCGAGCCCGGCGTTCACCTCCGCGGCGCTCGCCCCCTGGCGGCGCGCGAGATCGAGGGCCTGCGCCGCCAAGTCCTCGAGCGAAGGCGCAGTCTTGGCCGTCGTGATCATGGCGTCCGTCATTCCTCCGTCCCCCCCACCGTCATACCATCTATGCGCAGGGTCGGCTGGCCGACACCCACCGGCACACTCTGGCCGTCCTTGCCGCAGGTCCCAACACCACTATCGAGGGCCAGGTCGTTGCCGACCATGGCCACGCGCGTCAACACATCCGGACCATTGCCGATGATGGTCGCGCCGCGCACCGGCCGCCCGATACGGCCGTTCTCGATGAGATAGGCCTCGGACGCCGAGAACACGAACTTGCCGGAGGTGATGTCGACCTGGCCTCCGCCGAAGGTCACGGCATACAGGCCCTTCTTGGCCGAGGCAATGATC
>JAJZZU010000131.1 GCA_021797365.1 Pseudomonadota bacterium
GATATTCGAATACCGTGACCAAAGGCTGCACGATCAACGCGGCGCGCGCGCGCAGCTTTGCGATGAGATTGCGTGCAAAGTGATCCGGCGCATAAGCCCCCTCGGACAACGGAGAGGGCCCGAGGGCCTGGCGGCGACGCAGAAAGAGGCCCGCGGTCGGGGCGAACGGGAGCATGAACAGGACAATCGTCACGGCGATGAACAGGATCAGCATGGCCTTCTCCTCAAGGGCGGGGCGGCGCCACCGGATCGGGGGCGGCCGCCGCCTGATCACGGTAGCGGGGTGTCTTGTGCCAATGGATGCGACCAGGCCGCAACATATCGCCGATGGCCGCCAGGAACCCGGCGGTGGCCGCGTAGGTGGAGACGAAGAACCCGATCAGGATGAGCGGTACGCCCTTGACCTTGTCGCGCTCCCCGTCGAGACGCAATGCCGCGGCAATCTCGTAGAACGCCGCGGCATTGCCAAAGGTCCCGTAACTCACGACCGCCAGCATGAGCAAAAGGCCGCCGCCATTGTCGCCGCATAACCATAGGAGATAGAGCACGAGCCACCCGACGAGGAGTACGGGCGCCATGGCGTAAATGCCGAGCAAGAGCGCGCCGTCGATGCGTTCCCGGCGCGCCACATGCGGCGAACGCAAAAGCGGCAGCAGATGGCGAAACAGGACCTGATTGTGCCCCCGCGACCAGCGCCGCAACTGGCGGTAGCGTGCAGGCCACGACTCCACGACCTCTTCGTAACATTCCGAGCGATTCTGGTAGGCGATCTTCCAGCCGGCGATGGCGAGCCGATAGGTGATGTCGGTGTCCTCGGCCAGGGCATGGGGGTCCCAGCCGCCGATAGCGCGCAAGGCGCTCACCCGGACACCGCCGACGGTACCGCCAAACTGCGGGATCAGACGCAGGTTGGCGCGCGCCTGCTGATCGACCTGATAGCCGCCCGCACGCTCCAGCTCCAGGAGATGCGTCAGCAGATTCGTGCCGCTGTTGTAGGGAACGACGCGACCCATGACAGCGCCGACCTCGGGGTCGAAGAACGGCGCCACGAGTTGTTTGACGAGTCCCGGACCGGGAAGGTAGTCGGCATCGAAGATGAGCGCGATATCGCCCGCAAGGTGCGCGGTGGTATCAACGAGCGCGGCGGCCTTGCCGGGCGGCGCGTCGGGAGGCCTGTGCAGGACCTGAACACGATCGGGGTAGCGAGCGGCAAACTCATCCAGAATGGCAGGCGTCGCGTCGGTGGAGCGGTCGTCGACGCACAGAATCTTCAGGCAGTCCCTAGGATAGTCGACGACGATCATGCGTTCCAGAATGTGCGCTATGACCGGCTGCTCGTTATGGGCGGGTATGATGACGGTCACAAGCGGCCATGACGCCTGGGTGATATCGAGATAGGGATGGCGCTGGCGACCAAAGAGCCGGTTCATGGTAAAGAACAGGTGGCGCGCGGTGTAGAAGACCACCAGGGATACAATGACGCAGGCGATGGGCTGAAGGACGTCTATCAATCCGGCATGCGCGGGCAAGGCGTGACTGGCGAACGGTACCGCAACGAGTCCCTTATTCATGGCGCAGCCTCCAGCTCATGCCCCAGGCGTAGAGCGCGACGAGCCCCATGACATCGACCAGCAGGCCCGCTAACAGAAACAGGCTGGGTAAGGCGATAAGACCAAGGTCGCTTATCACAAACGCCTGGAGACAGAATTGGCAGGGCAGAAAGATGGCAAGCCATGTTAACGCAAGCAGCGTGAGGATGACCTTTTTGCCCAGACTGAAGTCAAGCGGGTAATAGATCGCCGTGAGCATGAGCGGGGTCATAAACATGAGCGCAAGGCCCATGAGCAGCATCGACTGGATGTAGCCCGGGATGACATACGGAAAAGGCGCAAGCAGCGGGGTAAACCCGGCGGCCCCGACAACAAACACCGCCGCCAGGGTGAAGAGTGCGAGCGACAGCGGGAGATGGCGGCGGCGCAGGAGCGCGGCCAGAAACAGCGTAACACCCACCAGCACCACACTTGTCGCCCAGGCCGCGGGCGAAGGACCGGTTGCCCCAAGGTCAGGGACCGGCACCGCGAGACTCGTCCCCCACGGCAAGGTATAGGGCATACGAATGACTATCACCGCCGGCACCATCCGGGCACACCAGAACCGCTCGATGGCCGCCCACAGCGGGAGGATGATCGGACGGATCGCCAAGGCCACGGCAAGCGCGAAGATCGGGCCCAGAAGCAGGGATAGTGCCTGGCGGCTGCGCTCATGGGGCATGATGCGTAGGCCCCTGTGGGTGAGGATGACACCGCCCCGCCAGCCGGCGGCGCGCGCATCATGGCGCCGGTTGGGTCCCTCGTCAAAAATGATAGAAGACACCGATGGATCCTCCGGTTTGCCGGTAATAGGGGCTTGCGAATCGCTCCACGAAGAGGTCCGTACCCCAATCGGTGCCGAGCCATTGCCGCCAGGTGAGGGATGCGGTTTCGCTGCGAAAATCGACGAGCGCGACATGGGCACCGATCGGGAGGTAGGCCTCAGTTCCCCACCCATAACGCAAGGTCAACTCGGTCTGACCACTGTGGTCATAACCGAAGGCCGCGAAACTCCTTTGGGCCTCCACCGAACCGGGATTGCTTGTGGCCCAATCATGTCCGGCCATCGCCACCCAGTAGCCCGGAAGATAGGCGGTAAGATTCGTCCAGGCACTGCGGTCATCATGACCATCACGAAAACGCATGCCGGTATAGCCGCCGGTGACCACCAGGCGCTTATCGGGAAGCGCCTTATAGGACAGACTGGCGTCGACCCGCCCTTGCGGCACGACATCCGAATTGGTGCTCCCGGCAAGGCTCAGATAGCCGTACCAGCGCGGGGCGAAGGTCTGCGTGACGCCCACGACGCCATAGCTCTCCTCATAACCGAACATGCGCCCGTGATCGACCTCCCAATCCCCAACGGTGCCTGAGCCCTCACCCCATACGCCCTTGGCGTAGAGGCCCTCGAAACGCCCGTAGCCCTGGGTCAAGCGATAATACGAGCCACCCATGCCCACCCATCCATGGGCGCGGGCGGCACCGGGAAGCCAGACGGCGAGCAGCACGGCCAGGAGTCGCCAATCGCCCTTTTGCCAGTCGCTCATGACGCCACCGCGGCGCGCGCCTGGCCGTTCGTAGCGGTAGGTCGTGGGGCGTGCCGGCCGGCGGCCCACGCCCTCGTAAGGACCGCAGCGATACGCGCCCCGGCCGTCCCATCTCCAAACGGCGAGCGCGCCGGACGCATGGCCTCCCATTTGGCGGGCGAGCGATAGAGGCGCGCGACCTCCGCCTCCAGGCGTCTGGCGTCGGCGCCCACTAGGCGGCCGGCCCCACACGAGAGGACCTCCGGACGCTCGGTCTGGCGGCGGGTGATCAGGACCGGGACGCGCGCCGTCACCGCCTCTTCCTGCAGCCCACCGGAGTCGGTGACGAGCAGCCACGCGCCGCGCAACGCCCGCAGCATGTCGGGATAGGCCAAAGGATCCACAAGCCGCACGCGCGCGCGGGCATCCGGGGCAAGCCCGTCCCACGCCGCCCTCACGGCCGCCGCCACCTCGGGATTGGCATGCAGCGGCCAGAGGACGGAGACGTCCGCGAAGCGCTCAACGATGCGGCGCATGCCCCGGCCGATCTCTGCGATGCCTGCGCCCCAGTTCTCGCGGCGATGGGCGGTGACTACGATGAGGCGCGGCGCGTAGGACTCCTCGGGGGCGCGCGGCCCGAGGCGACGATAGCCAAAGAGCGCGGCATCGACGACGGTATTGCCGGTCATGGTGATGGCCTTGAGCGCTACGCCCTCGCGACGCAAACACGCGACCGCAAGCGGGGTCGGCGCGAAATGCCAGGTGGCGATGCGCGTAATGAGTCGCCGGTTCAGTTCTTCAGGGAACGGCTCATCGCAGTCACCGGAGCGCAGGCCCGCCTCGACGTGCGCCACGGGCACGCGCTGATAGAACCCAAGAAGTGCACCCGCGAGTGCCGTTGTCGTGTCGCCCTGGACCACGACGACATCGGGCCGCACGCGCGCCATCACAGGGTCGAGCGTATCCAGGAGCCGCGCGTTCAATTCGGCCAGTCGCGTTCCGCGCGGTCCCAGGCGTACGACGGCAAAGGGCTGCATCTCGAGAAACCGGTAGAGCGCCGATACCGCCCCTTCGTGTTGCCCGCTATGGACAAGGAAGGTCTGGCAGCCTTCGGCCTCGAGGGCGTGAACGACACTCGCGCTCTTGATGATGTCCGGGCGCGTACCGGTCAACACCAAGACGCGCATCGCCCCACTCTCACGCGCGCGCCCTGCCGGCCCGCTACGGCCCCTGCGCGCCCCTTCCGCCCCCGCTGATCGACGAGACATACCTTATTCCAAGATTCCTGTGGCCATGGCCGGCCTCCTCTACGGGGGGCTCGGCCTCCTACTGGTGTCCGTCAGAGCCCCTTCATGGTCCCGAGGATCGCGCCGACCTGCGCTGCGGAAAAGCCGCCCGTGCGCGCAAAACCGACACTCAAGCTCATTTGATTCAGGATATTGTTGGCGCTCGACAGGATCTGCGCGCTCTGTCCGAGCCCCTGCGCCCCGAGCGTCTGCTGGATGATGCCCTGTCCCGGCACATTGATGGCCACGGTCACCGAGTTCGGATTGAACACGACGCTACCCCGGCCGCCTGCGCCCGTCACGGCCAAATCCTGGGCGCCGGAAGACCCTGGGGGTGGCGATCCATCCGGTGCGCCGGCGGCCACATTGATCACGGCGGCGTTCTTTATGACATTGCCGTCGCCGGTGGTCTGGATACCCTGCCCGATGCCGGCGACACCCGAGATCGGATTGCCGGTTATCGTTCCGGTACCCGCAGAACCGGCGGCGCCATCGCCATTGGTCTCGGTCGAGAAACTGCCCACCGACAGATGCGGATGGCCATGGCCATCGACGCCAAGATCGACGTTGGTACCCACGGAAAGGCCCGCGCCATTGGCCTGCGTCCAGCGACTCACGATCTGCAGGCCGAAGTACACGACCCCCGCAGGGGCCACATAGCGCCCGCGCAAACCTGACAGGGCGTGCGCCGATAACGGCGCGTGCCCGGCTATCAGGCCGACATCGCGTCCGCGCAGTGTTTCAGCGTGTGCCGCCACCGTCGTTGCGCACAACGCCCCGGCGGCCATCAGCCGCGCCACACCCTGAAGAACCCGAATCCCCTGTCCGCTCGCGCCCATACCACTCCTTCGTACCCTGATCATCCCGGTATCCCGGTTAGAAATTCGTCGCGGGAATGACGCCGAACTCCCGCAGGTTACGTGTCTCGTTACGCTCCACGGCCGCCATGAGGCCATGTACGCGCACCGGCCTAAGCCCCCGGCGCAGCGGCGTGTGCTTGTCGTAATGCGGCCCCATGACGATGAACACCACATCATCCCAATCCTTGACGAAGCGCCGTAGGGACATACTGCGGTTACCAAGCGCCGGGTCGGCGAGATAGGCGCGGCCATTGGCCACCCCCTTCAACACCACGAAATGCTCATAGCCCTGGATATCAAGTAGCACCACCACCGGGACCCTGAGCTTCACGAGCAACGCCGGCGGCACCTTGTACCCGGCCCCATGCAACCCCAGACGCGTCAGGTAACGCGCCATATCCAACATCGAAAAACCCTTTTGCTGTACTACCTTGCGGTTGCTGACCTTGAGCATCCCGACGATCACCTGATCCTCGGTGAGATGCCGGCCGTAGGCGTAATCGGCCAAGGTCGCTATCGCCGCCGCCCCACAGCTGTAGTCGGTGCGTTGCCGCACTACCGACCGAAACTTGAGGCCTTGCATGCTGGTGACGTGCGTGATGAGCGGCACGCCCCCGAATCCGTTGACAACCACCGTCCCGGCCCGCGCCACAATCGGCAGGATCGCAAGCCCGAGTATCCAGAATCGCAGACGGTACGACATAATTCCACCCTTTTAAAAAACAGGCGGGGGCTTTCACCCCCGCCCTTGCTGCGGACCCTTAGTCTGCGTCCGCTATGGTCAAGGTGTTGCGCTGCATGTTGGCGGCACCGGCCGCGACATTCAGCCCGACATTGCCTGCGGCATCCTGCATCACATGATTGCCCACGCTCGCGGTGTTCATCGTCGGGATGCTCACCGAGTTGTCACCGTCATTGTCGCCGCCCGTGGAGAAGCTCACCGGCGTGTCCGTGGCGATCGCACCCATCGACACCTGCGAGACCTTACTCATCGCCGAGGCGTTACTGCCGGCCTGGTTGAAGGCGTAGGCCAGATCGTTGCTCTGCATGTTTTGCAGGCCCGCCGCCACGTTGGCGCCGATGTTGCCGGCCGCATTCTGAAGGACGTGATTGCTCACGCTCGCGGCGTTGTTCGCGCCCTTGTCCACAGCGATCGAGTAGGGCCCGGAGTTCTGCACGCCGCTGATCACGGCCGTGGCAGGACCTCCCGTGTTGTCGCCATCCATATCGCCGTTACCGACACCCCAGCCGTAGGCCAGCGCGGTATTGTTGGCCTGCACGTTCTGCAGGCCCGAGGCCACGTTCACGCCGATGTTACCCGTGGCGTTCTGCAGGACATCATTCGACAGCGAGGCGGTCATGGCACCCATCTTGTCGAACGCGACAGACGGCAGATAGAAGGCCATGTTGCTCGCCTGGTTGTCGGCGATGGCGGCAGTGGCGGTCGTGGTGCTCGCCACCGGGCCTGCGGCATAGGCTATCGAGAGGTTGTTCGCCTGCTCGTTCCACGCGCCGGCGGCAACGTTGGCCCCCACATTCCCGGAGGCATCCTGCAGGACCTTATCGTTCAGGTAGGCGTTGTTATTGCCCCACTTCGTGAACGACAGGCGCGCGCGGTTCCCGTGGAAGCCCTCGGTCCCCTGGTCGTTGTCGATGGCCGCAGTGGCAAGCTTGCCGGCGTTGTTGTCCGTCGCGGCAAGTCCATTGGCCTGCATGTTGTCGGCGCCAGAGGCGACGTTTACGTTCACATTGCCGGTAGCGTTTTGCAGCACGTGATTGGTGATGGAGGCATCGTCATCGCCAGCGAGGCTGAGCGAGCCGCCAAACGGCCCGGCATTCTGGTTA
>JAJZZU010000008.1 GCA_021797365.1 Pseudomonadota bacterium
CGCCGAACTACGACGGGTCGGAACATGAGCCGTCGGTGCTGCCCACCGCCATACCGAATCTGCTTGTCAACGGTTCCTCGGGGATCGCGGTCGGCATGGCGACCAACATCCCGCCGCACAACCTCTCTGAGGTCATAAACGCCCTCCTGGCGTTGATCGAAAACCCCGACCTCTCGGTCGAGGCCCTGATGGCCTACATCCCAGGTCCGGACTTTCCGACGGCGGCGATCATCAATGGCAACGCCGGGATCCGCGAGGCCTATGTCACAGGACGCGGCAAGATCTATGTGCGCTCCCGCGTGGAGATCGAGGAGGAACGCCCCGGACATCGCCAGGCGCTGATCGTAAACGAGCTCCCCTATCAGGTGAACAAGGCCCGTTTGCTCGAAAAGATCGCCGAACTCGTCAAGGAAGGGCGGCTCGAGGGCATCGCGGAGCTGCGCGATGAGTCCGACAAATCGGGCATGCGCATGGTGATCGAGCTAAAGCGCGGCGAGAATGCCGAGGTCATCCTGAACAATCTCTATCAGCAGACGGCCCTGCAGACTGTGTTCGGGATCAATATGGTGGCCCTCGAGGACGGTCAGCCGCGCCTTCTGAGTCTCCCGCAAATCCTGAAGGCCTTTTTGAGCCACCGCCGCGAGGTCGTCACGCGGCGTACGCTCTATGAGTTGCGCAAATCGCGCGAGCGCGCCCATATCCTCGAGGGTCTCGCGGTCGCGCTCGAGAATATCGACGCCATCATCGCCCTGATCAAGGCCGCGCCGGACCCGGCGACTGCCCGTCAGGCGCTGCTCGGCCGTCCCTGGTCGGCGCGGTTCGTAGCCGATTTATTGCGCCATGCTGGCCCCCATTCGCGCCTGGAGGGCCTGCCGGCCGACGTCGGCCTGCGCGAAGACCGCTATGTACTGACCGACACCCAGGCCCAGGCCATCCTGGATCTGCGCCTCCACCGCCTGACGGGCCTGGAGCAGGACAAGATCCACGAGGAGTATCAGGAGATCCTGCGCAAAATCGAGGGTCTGTCCGAAATCCTGCGTAGTGAGGCGCGGCTTATGGCCGTCATCGCCGAGGAGCTCGCCGCGATCAAGGCCCAGTATGGAGACGAGCGGCGCACCGAGATCCTCGCCGGGCGGCTCGACCTAAGTCGCGAGGACCTAATCGCCCAGGAGACGGTGGTCGTCACCTTGTCGCATGCCGGCTATGCGAAATGCCAGCCGCTGGCCGATTACCGGGCACAGCGACGCGGGGGCAAGGGACGCAGCTTCGGGCGCATGCGCGAGCAGGATTTCGTGGATCGCCTGGTGGTTGCCAACACCCACGACACGGTGCTGTGTTTCTCGAACCGCGGCAAGGCCTATTGGCTGAAGGTCTATGACCTGCCGCAGACCGGGCATGGGGCCCAGGGGCGGCCGATCGTGAATTTCCTGCCGCTCGCAGAAGGCGAGAAGCTCACTGCGATCCTGCCGCTTGCGGCATTCGAGGAAGGCAAGTCGGTATTCATGGCGACCTCCGACGGGACCGTGAAGAAGACACCGCTCGCCGATTTCTCGCGCCCGCGCACGAGCGGGATCGTGGCCATAGATCTGGTCGATGGCAACGTGCTGGTGGGCGCGGGCATTGCCAACGGCAATAGTGATATTCTTCTTTTCAGTGATGCCGGGAAGGCCGTGCGCTTTCAGGAAAGCGATGTACGCTCCATGGGCCGCAACGCCCGCGGGGTACGGGGTTTGAGCCTGCGCAAGGGCCAACGGCTGGTGTCGCTGATGATCGCCGACCCGGCGGCGGGGGATCAGGTGGTGCTGGTGGCGAGTGCCAACGGCTATGGCAAGCGCACGCCATTCTCCGAGTTCCCGCGCCATAATCGCGGCGGTCAGGGCGTCATATCCATGCAGGTGACCGAGCGTAACGGCGCGATCGTGGGGGCGGTGCTGGCAGGCGACGACGACGAGGTCATGATGATCACCGACACGGGAAGCCTGATCCGTATGTGTGCCCGGGAGATATCCCTGCAAAGCCGCAACACGCAGGGGGTGCGACTGATGGGGCTCGACGCCAACGAGCGTTTGGTGAGCGTGGAGAAGATCGAGGAGACCGCCGCTCTGGGTGGCGAGGTCGGGACGGAAACGCAGGCGATGGATGCGGGAGATGACGATGGCGCGGATCTTTAATTTCGGGGCGGGACCTGCGGTCATGCCGCAGGCGGTGCTGCGCAAGGCCCAGGAGGAGCTTGTCGACTGGCATGGTAGCGGTATGTCGGTCATGGAGATGAGTCACCGGGGCAAGGAGTTTCTGGATATCGCAGCGCGCGCCGAGGCGTCGCTGCGTACACTTATGGGTATCCCGGATACCTACAAGGTCCTGTTCCTTCAGGGCGGCGCATCCCTGCAGTTTGCCATGGTGCCTATCAACCTGTTGCGCGGCAAAACCCGCGCCGATTACCTCCATACCGGTGAATGGTCCAAGAAGGCCATTGCCGAGGCGCGACGCTTTGGCGAGGTGAATGTCGTGGCAAGCGGCGAGGCCAGCGGCTTCACGGACATCCCCGCAGTCAGTGACTGGCGGCTCGACCCGCAGGCCGCCTACCTCCATTACACCCCCAACGAAACCATAGGCGGGGTGGAGTTCCCATTCATCCCCGACGCCGGCGCGGTACCGCTGGTCGCGGACATGTCCTCGACCATTCTGTCGCGGCCGGTCGATGTGAGCCGCTTCGGTCTCATCTATGCGGGCGCGCAAAAGAACATCGGACCGTCGGGCCTGACCGTGGTGATCGTGCGCGAGGACCTCGTGGGTCAGGCGCTTCCGGGCATGCCGATCATGCTCGATTACCGGATCCACGCCGACAATGAGTCGATGTACAACACCCCGCCGACCTTCCCCATCTACATGGCCGGTCTGGTCTTCGACTGGCTCAAAGAACAGGGCGGTCTTGCCGGCATGGCGCGCATCAATGAGCGCAAGGCACGGCTCCTGTATGACGCCATCGAGGGCTCGGGCGGGTTTTACATCTGTCCCGTGGCCAAGGCCTGCCGGTCGTGGATGAATGTCCCGTTCACCTTGAAAGACGCCGGTCTCGACGAGGCGTTTTTGAAGGAATCCAAGGCCGCGGGCCTGCTCCAGTTGAAGGGGCACCGTTCCGTGGGCGGTATGCGCGCCAGTCTCTACAACGCGATGCCGGAAGAGGGGGTGGCGGCGCTCGTCGACTTCATGCGGGATTTCGCGCGGAGACGCGGCTGATGTTCAAGGTCCGGACGCTGAATCAGATTTCGCCGCTCGGCCTTGCGCGTTTCGATGCCAAACGCTTTCAGGTGGGCGCCGATATCGAGGATGCGGATGCCATCATGCTGCGTTCGTTCAAGATGCACGACATGCCGCTGCCGGCGCGCCTCAAGGCCGTGGGGCGCGCGGGGGCCGGGGTGAATAACATCCCGGTGGCGGCATTGAGCCAGCGTGGCGTGCCGGTCTTCAACGCCCCGGGCGCCAATGCCAATGCCGTGAAGGAGTTGGTGGTCGCCGGGCTTCTGATCGCGGCGCGCAACCTGCGCGGGGCGTGGGAGTTCGCGGCCACGCTTAAGGGGAGCGATGCCGAGATCAGCCGCGCCGTGGAGGCCGGCAAGAAGGCCTATGCCGGGTTCGAGCTGCCGGGACGGGTCCTGGGGGTCGTGGGTCTGGGCGCGATCGGGCGGTTGGTGGCCCATGCCGGCCTTTCGCTTGGCATGAGGGTCATCGGCTTCGATCCCGAACTGACGGTGGAGGGGGCCTGGCAGCTGTCGGCGGAGGTCCAGAAGGCCGCTAGCGTGGCGGCGCTCCTGCGCGAGGCGGACTTCGTGAGCTTTCATGTGCCGCTCGTTGATGCCACACGCCATATGATTAATGCCGAGACCGTAGGGCTGCTTAAGCCCACGGCGACCGTGCTCAACTTCGCGCGTGAGGGGGTGGTCGACGATAACGCCCTGGTCGCCGCCCTGGATGCCGGGCGCCTGCACGCCTATCTGTGTGATTTCCCGACCAACCGTGTGAAGAACCACCCGAAGGTGGTGGCACTGCCGCACCTTGGCGCATCGACCCAGGAGGCCGAGGACAATTGCGCGATCATGGTGGCCGAAGAGCTACGCGATTTTTTGGAGAATGGCAACATCCGCAACGCGGTGAACTTTCCTGAGGTCGTGGTGGCGCGGGAAGGGGTGTGCCGGCTGGTGGTGGCCAATGCCAATGTGCCCAATATGGTTGGACAGATCTCGACCTCCATGGCCCGCGCCGGACTCAATATCCATAACCTCGTCAATAAATCGCGCGGCGATCTCGCCTACACGCTCGTCGATCTCGACAGCGCGCTTCCCGATGCGGTGTATGACGAGATTGCGACCATTCCGGGCGTGATGTCGGCGCGCAGAATCTCGACCTGAAGCCATGTCCGAGCGTCCCGACGATCCCGAGTGGCGACTGGATGAGCGCCGTGCCCGCATAGACGCCATAGACGAGCAGATCCAGAGCCTGCTGGCGGACCGCGCGCGGACCGCGCAGGAGATCGCGCGCGTCAAGGAGGCCTGCGGCGATACGATGTTCTATCGCCCAGAGCGCGAACGGCAGGTGTTGGCGCGCGTGCGTGCGCGCCACCAGGGGCCGCTGCCCGAAGAGGACGTGCTGCGTATCTTCCGGGAGATCATGGGGTCTTGTCTGGCCCTGGAGCAGGCCTTGACCGTGGCGTATTTCGGGCCCGAGGGGAGCTTTACGGAAGGCGCCCTGCGCAAGCATTTCGGGGGTGCGGTGGCGGCCTTGCCGCAGGCCACCATCGCCGAGGTGTTCCGTGCGGTGACCGCCAAGGCCGCGGACTTCGGCGTCGTCCCGGTGGAGAATTCGGCCGAGGGGATCGTCAATCATACGCACGACCTGCTCATGCGTTCGCCGCTCGTGATCGTGGGCGAGGTGGTGTTGCGGGTCCACCATCAATTGCTGGCGCGCGCGCAGGGGTTAGACGAGATCACGCACGTCGCCGCCCATCCCCAGGCCCTGGCCCAGTGTCGCGGATGGATAGAACGGCATCTTGCCCATTGTGAGCAGGTGGCGGTATCGAACAATGCCGAGGCGGCGCGGCGCGCGGCCTCGGAATCGCATCTGGCGGCGGTTGCCTCGCGCGAGGCAGCCGCCCACTGGGGCCTGCCGATCCTGGCGGCGAACATCGAGGACGCCCCCGACAACGCCACGCGGTTTTTTGTGATCGGCCGGCATGCCGTGGGGCCGAGCGGGCAAGACAAGACCAGCCTGTTGCTGACCGCCCCCCATACCCCGGGTTCCCTGCATGCGCTGCTCGAACCGTTCGCGCGGCGTGGCATAAGCCTTTTGCGCATCGAGTCGCGGCCTGCGCAGCGGGCCTTGTGGGAGTATGTGTTTTTCGTGGATATCGCAGGCCACGAGAAGGACCCGGTGATCGAGGAGGCGTTGGCCGAACTCGAGCAGCGCGGCGGGGTCGTACGACGCCTTGGCTCTTACCCCCAGGCGGTCTAACGGGGCGCAGCCCTGACGAGAACGGAGAGTGTGATGGCGATGGCATGTGACCCCGTGATCCTGGCGGCGCCTGGCGTTCGCGGCCTGGTGCCCTACCAACCGGGCAAGCCCATAGAGGAACTGGAGCGCGAACTGGGCGTGACCGGGGCGATCAAGCTCGCCTCGAACGAGAACCCCTACGGGCCGGGGGCAAAGGCCAAAGCGGCGGCTGCGGCGGCCTTGGCGCAGATGGAGCGTTATCCCGACGGCGGCGGTTTTGCCTTGAAGCGTGCGTTGGCGCACCGCCTCGCGGTGTCGGAGCGCCAGATCACGCTCGGCAACGGATCCAATGACGTCCTGGAACTTATCGCCCGCACCTTTCTTTGTCCAGGTGAGACCGCGCTGTGTGACGAGCACGCCTTTGCGGCCTACGCGATCAGCGTGCGTGGGATAGGGGCGCATATGATCCAGGTGCCATCGCGCGCCTACGCCCATGACCTCGATGCCATGGCGCACGCCTTGAGCCCGAGCGTGCGTATGGTGTTTTTGGCCAACCCCAACAACCCGACTGGTACGTGGTTTGGCCGAGAGGAGCTCGCAGGTTTTCTGGCCGCGGTGCCGGCATCGACGATCGTGGTCTTGGACGAGGCCTATCTCGAGTACGTGACCGAGCCGGACTACCCGGACGGCTGTGGGTTCCTGGCCCGTCACCCGAATCTCGTGGTTGTGCGGACGTTCTCCAAGATCCACGGGCTCGCCGGCCTCAGGGTCGGCTATGCCGTGTCCGACCCGGCGCTCGCAGAGCTCATGAACCGCCTGCGTCAGCCGTTCAACGTCAATATCGTGGCCCAGGCAGCGGCCGTGGCGGCGCTGGCGGACAAGGCCCATGTGGAACGGATGCGTGCGGTGAACGCCGCCGATCGCGCCACGCTCGCCGCGGCCCTCCGCGATCACGGTCTGGGCGTCCTCCCGTCGGTGGGCAATTTCCTGTGCGTCGAGGTGGGTGATGCCGCGCGCCTCTATGAGGCGTTGTTGCGTCAGGGCGTCATCGTCCGGCCGCTCAAGCCCTATGGCATGACTGCGCATCTGCGTATCACAGTCGGGCGGCCCGAGGAGAACGCACGCCTCCTGCGCGCCCTTGCCGATATCATGAGGGCGGCATGAGCCCTGCGGCACACGAGGTCGTGATCGGCGCCCGCCGGCTTGCGATCGTGGGTGTGGGTCTCATGGGGGGATCGCTCGCCGCGGCCTTGCGGGGCGCCCGGTTCGTGGATCGGATCGTGGGGGTGGACGAGGACCCGCGGTCGCTCGGTACGGCGCACGCGCACGGCCTGATCGACGACATGCAGGATCTCGAGGCGGCGGTGGCCGAGGCCGATCTCGTGGTGTTGGCGACACCACTCGGGGCCTTGCCCGGGTTGCTCGCGAGGCTATCGCGGTGCCTGCCGGCGCGCGCCGTCGTGACCGACATGGGGAGTGCCAAGCAGCCAGTGGCCGAGGTCGCGCGCGCGCTTGGTCTCACCCGCTTCGTGCCCGGTCACCCCATGGCCGGCGGCGAGTGTTCGGGGCCTGCGGCCGCGCGCGCCGATCTGTTCGCCGGCCGTAGCGTCATTCTGACGCCTACGGAGACCACCGATGATGAGGCAGTGCGCGCCGTGCAGACGATGTGGACGGCGGCCGGGGCCCGCGTGGTCATGGCGGACGCCGCGACCCACGACCGGCTCGTGGCGTACACGAGCCATCTCCCGCACCTGCTTGCGTTTGCGTGTGCCGAGCTGCTCGCAGAGTACGCGCCGGCCGAGGCGTTGGCGCCATTCACCGGTGCCGGACTCAAGGATTTTTTGCGTATCGCCGGCAGCGATCCCGTCATGTGGCGGGATATCTGTGCGGCCAATGCCGCGTCTCTCGCCCCGGCGCTCGCCGCTTACGCCGAGCGCCTGGCGGGCTATAGCGAGCGCGTGGCGTGCGGGGATTTCGAGGGGCTTTTGGGCCATTTCGCGAAGGCCCGGGCGTTTCGTGCCGATTTGATGCGCAGGAGCACCCATGGCGAGCATTGATTACACGGTACGGGGCGGCGGGCCGCTCGCCGGCACGGTGACGGTCGCCGGCGACAAGTCAATCTCACATCGCGCGGTCATCCTGAGCGCGCTCGCCGAAGGGCGCAGCGAGATTGCGGGCCTGCTCGAGGGCGAGGACGTCCTTGGGACAGTGGCCGCATTTCGCGCGCTGGGGGTGACCATCGATGGCCCCCGCGACGGCCGGCTGACGGTCGATGGGGTCGGGCTCCATGGCCTGAAGGCCCCGGTGGGGGCCCTCGATCTCGGCAATTCCGGTACCAGCATGCGCCTGCTCGCAGGACTCATGGCGGCGCAGCCGTTTGGGACGCGCCTCGTGGGCGATGAATCCCTCATGCGCCGGCCGATGGAGCGGGTAGCGGCGCCGCTGCGATTGATGGGGGCGGTGATCGAGACCGGAGAGGGCGGGCGGCCGCCGTTGCACATCGTGGGGGGGCGGGGCTTGCACGCGATCGAATATCGCATGCCCATGGCGAGCGCCCAGGTGAAGTCAGCGATCCTGCTGGCGGCCCTGTACGCGCGCGGGCGCACGGTGGTGATCGAGCCGGCCCCGAGCCGCGATCATAGCGAGCGCATGTTGGCCGGTTTCGGTTATCCGGTTCACCGCGACGGCGCCACGATCACGATCGAGGGTGGCGCCGGACCCTTGCGTCCGGTACAGCTCGATGTGCCCGCGGACCTCTCCTCGGCGGCGTTTTTCCTGGTGGCGGCGAGCATCGTGCCGGGGTCTTGTCTACGCCTGCCACGGGTCGGCATGAACCCGACCCGGCGGGGCGTGATTGACATCCTGCGCGCCATGGGCGCGCACATCGAGGCCGAGAACGAGACCGTGGCGGGTGGCGAGCCGGTCGCTGATCTTGTGGTGCGTTCCGCGCCGTTGCGCGGTATAGCCATACCTCGTGAACTCGTGCCGCTTACCATCGACGAATTTCCGGCGTTATTCATAGCGGCGGCCTGCGCCCAGGGGACTACGACCGTGCGTGGCGCCGAGGAGTTGCGGGTCAAGGAGAGCGACCGGCTGGCGGTCATGGCGCGGGGTCTGGCGGCCCTCGGGGTGGCCGTGGAGGAGTACCCGGACGGGCTCGCCATCCGCGGGACGCCGCTTAAGGGCGGGGTCATCGAGTCCGGCGGCGACCATCGGGTCGCGATGGCATTCGCAGTCGCCGGTCTGAAGGCCGCGGACGCCGTTTTGGTACGCGACTGCCGCAACGTCGCCACCTCATTCCCGGGTTTCGTGGCGTGCGCGAAGGCTGTCGGGTTCGATCTCGAGGTAAACGCCTCATGATCCCGGTGCTTGCGATCGACGGCCCGTCGGGTTCCGGCAAGGGCGCGGTCGGCATGGGGGTAGCCGAGCGGCTCGGCTGGCATTATCTGGATAGCGGCGCGGTCTATCGCGCCTTGGGGCTTGCGGCCTCGTGGGCGCAGGTGGCCTGCGACGATGAGCGTGCGCTGCGCGCGCTTGCCGCCGCGCTCGACCTGCGCTTCGCCGGGGGGGCGGCGGCCGAACCACAGGTCTATGTCAACGGGCGCGAGTGCAGCGTGGCCCTGCGGGGCCCCGAGGCCGCGGATGCGGCCTCCCGGGTGGCGGCGCTCGCCGGCGTGCGCCAGGCGCTCCTGGACCGCCAGCGCGCCGCGCGCAGGCCCCCGGGGCTGGTGGCCGATGGTCGGGACATGGGCAGCCATGTCTTTCCCGATGCCTTCCTGAAGGTCTTTTTGACCGCGAGCCCCGAGGTACGCGCCGCGCGCCGCTACCATCAGTTGAAGGCAAAGGGGTTCGGTGTTACGCTTCCACAGCTTATACAGGAGATTCGGGAACGGGACGAGCGCGACGCCAATCGCGCGGTCGCACCGCTCAAGCCCGCCCAGGGTGCCATCGTGCTTGACTCGTCGGCCCTTGGGCTTCAGGACGTCATCGACCGGGTGCTCGCCATGGTGAGCTGTTCGGCCTAGTCGTTCTTCATGCACCGGATCAAAGACCAATGGCCGGACGTCCGCTGCCGGCCCAGCCGCCCCTTCGGGGCCTTGAGACCAGAGATACATGAGCCAAAGCTTTGCCGAATTGTTTGAAGAGAGCATGCAGTCCTGCCAGATGCGCCCCGGAAGTCTCATTGTGGGCGAGGTGGTGCATGTCGATGACGAGGTCGTGGTGGTCAATGCCGGCCTCAAGTCGGAAGGCGTGATTCCGACGGAACAGTTCCGCAACGCCAATGGCGAGGTCGGCGTCAAGGCGGGCGACCGGATCGAGGTGGTCATAGAATACATGGAGGACGGCTTCGGCCAGACCCGCCTGTCGCGCGAGAAGGCCTGTCGCGTCAAGGCCTGGGATGTCCTGGAGGAGGCGTTCGAGAAGCAGACGGTCGTGACCGGCATCATGACCGGCAAGGTGAAGGGTGGCTTTACGATAGCGATCGACACCATTCGCGCGTTCCTGCCCGGTTCGTTGGTGGATGTGCGTCCGGTACGCGACCCGTCCTACCTCGAAGGCAAGGAGCTGGAGTTCAAGGTCATCAAGCTCGACCGCAAGCGCAACAACGTGGTGGTCTCGCGGCGCGCGGTCGTGGAAAACGAGATATCGGCGGAGCGCGACCAGCTGCTCGCGAATCTCGAGGAAGGCCAGATCGTGAAGGGCATCGTGAAGAATCTCACGGATTACGGTGCGTTCGTCGATCTCGGCGGGGTGGATGGACTGTTGCACATCACCGATCTTGCCTGGAAGCGCGTGAAGCATCCCTCGGAGATGCTCAATATTGGGGATGAGGTCGAGGCCAAGGTCCTGCGCTTCGATCGTGAACGTAACCGCGTGTCGCTGGGCTTAAAGCAGCTGGGTGACGACCCGTGGGTCGATCTGGCCCGGCGCTACCCGATCGGGACCCGGATCTTCGGTAAGGTCACGAATATCACCGACTACGGCGCGTTCGTGGAGATCGAGGAGGGTGTCGAGGGCCTGGTCCACGTCTCGGAGATGGATTGGACCAATAAGAACGTGCACCCGACCAAGATCGTGCAGTTGGGTGACGAGGTGGAGGCCATGATCCTCGACATCGACGAGGAGCGCCGACGGATCTCGCTTGGCATCAAGCAATGCCAGCCCAATCCCTGGGAGGAATTCGCGGCCTCGCACAACAAGGGCGACCTGGTGAAGGGGCAGATCAAGTCGATCACCGACTTCGGGGTATTCGTGGGACTCGAGGGGGGTATCGACGGGTTGATTCACCTGACGGATCTGTCGTGGAGCCGCGCCGGGGAAGAGGCGGTTCGTGACCTGAAGAAGGGTGATGAACTCGAGGCCGTGGTCTTGGCGGTCGATCCTGAGCGCGAGCGGATCTCGCTTGGTGTGAAGCAGATGGAAGGCGACCCGTTCAATAACTACTGCGCGGAGCACGGCAAGGGCGCGGTGGTGAGCGGGGTGGTGACGGCGGTGGATGCCAAGGGTGCGACGGTACGGCTCGCTGATGACGTCGAGGGCTATCTGCGCGCGGCGGAGGCGGCGCGGGATCGCATCGAGGACGCCCGCGTGGTGTTGAAGGAAGGGGATACGGTCGAGGCCAAGGTCATGACCATAGACCGCAAGAACCGCAAGATTACGCTCTCGGTACGCGCGAAGGACATGGAGCGCGAGAACGAGGCCGTGCAGGAGTATACGCGCAGGGCGCCGCTTGCGACCTCGTCTTTGGGCGACAAGCTGAAAGAGAAGCTCGGGCAGAAGGAGTAATGGGGCTTTAGGGCGATGACGAAGTCGGAACTCATTCAGAGCCTCGTGGCGAGCCAGCCGCAATTGGATCAGCGGGATGTGGAGCTCGCGGTCAAGGGTCTCCTGGAGTGCATGTCGAACGCCCTGCAGGCTGGTGAGCGGATCGAGGTGCGCGGGTTCGGCAGCTTCTGTCTGCACCATCGCCCGGCACGGCTCGGGCGCAACCCGAAGACCGGCATGAGCGTACAGGTGCCGGATCGGCGGGTCCCGCATTTCAAGCCCGGGAAGGAATTGCGGGAGCGCGTCGACCAGTAAGGCCGATCGCTGGGGCGGAATGGAAAAAGAGCGGCATGGGTCCAAGCCCGTGCCGTTTTTTTTGAAGGGGGTGCGGTTTCCATGAAACGAGTCCTCTACGGATCACTGGCGATTATCGTCATCCTCATAGGCCTGGGTTTCGCCTATAAGAATGCCGCCGATGTCACCGTACGCTACTACGGGGGGCTTGCGTGGCGGGCGCCGCTTGCGCTCGTGCTGGTGGCGGTGCTGGTGATAGGGATCATCCTGGGGTTTCTGGCCGGCGTGAATCGGTTGGTGCGCGTGCGGCGCCAGCTGGCGGTCGCGCGCAAACAGGTGCGCCAGATGGAGCAGGAGGTCGCGAACCTGCGGGCCTTGCCCATAAAAGATGTTCTTTGAACATGCCTCACTGCTTATCTGGTTACTGCTCCCGCTCGCGGCCGGGTCCGGGTGGGCGGCCGCCCGCTATGACCAAAAGCGTCATCGTGCGCGCAAGGATCTGCCCACGGCCTATTTCAAGGGCCTGAACTTCCTGTTGAATGAGCAGGCCGACAAGGCCATCGAGATCTTCATCAAGGTGCTGGAGGTCAACTCCGAGACCGTCGAGACCCATCTCGCGCTCGGGAGCCTGTTCCGGCGACGCGGGGAGGTGGAGCGCGCCATCCGTGTGCACCAAAACATCATCGCCCGTCCGGCCCTGGATCGTCACCAGCGGGCGCGGGCGTTGCTCGAGCTTGGGCAGGATTACCTGAAGGCCGGGCTCCTCGACCGCGCCGAAAACCTGTTCCTGGAGCTTGCCGAGATCCGCCTCCATAACGAGGAGGCCTTGCGGCTTTTGATGCATATCTACCAGCAGGAACGGGACTGGGAGAAGGCGATCAGCGTATGTCGCAGGCTCGGACGCTCGGGCGGGCCGGGTCTGCACGATGTCATCGCGCAGTACTATTGCGAGTTGGCCGAGGAGGCCTATAAGCGCAACGAGCATGACGTGGCACGCGAACAGGCCCGACGGGCGCTCCAGAACGACAGGGCGTGTGTGCGGGCCAGTATGGTTCTTGGTAATATCGAGGCCGACCTCGGTCGCCACAAGGAGGCCATAAAGGCGTGGCGGCGGGTCGAGATCCAAAACCCGCTGTATCTCGGCGAGGTGGCGCAGTCGCTCGCCAAGAGCTATCAGGCGGTGGGCGACGAGGAGGGCCTGTACCGGTTTTTCCAGGAGGCCCTCGGGCGGCATCATGACATCGCGCTCATGCTGGCGCTGGCCGATGTCATCGAGCGTCGCGATGGGCAGCGGGCCGCCGAGGCGTTCATCGTGTCGTGGTTGCGCCGCCAACCCTCGGTGCGCGGCCTGAACCGCCTCATAGGACTGCATTTGGCGCAGGCGTCGGGGGAGTCGCGCGAGGATCTGGCGATCCTGAAGGGGATCATCGAGAAGATTGTCGAGGGCCGCCGTCGCTATCTTTGCCACCAGTGCGGGTTTTCGGGGCAGTCCTTGCATTGGCAGTGCCCCGGCTGCCATCGTTGGAACACCGTCACGCCGTCAGGAGAGGACGATGTCGTTTGAGGACCCGACTATCATCGTGGCCCTGGATTTTTCGGAGGCAGGGGCCGCGCTCGCGCTCGCGCGCAGGCTCGATCCGGCACAGTGCCGGGTCAAGGTCGGTCTCGAACTCTTCAGCGCCGAGGGCCCGGCGATCGTCCGTACCCTGCAGGGCCTCGGTTTCTCGGTATTCCTGGACCTCAAATTCCACGATATACCAAACACGGTGGCGAGCGCCTGCGCGCGCGCCGCGGACCTCGGGGTGTGGATGGTCAATGTCCATGCCCTGGGAGGGGCACGTATGCTGGCCGCCGCGCGCCAGGCGATCCCCGCGGGTGGCCCGCGTCTCATCGGTGTCACGATCCTCACGAGCCATGGTCCCGAGGACCTGGCGGCGCTGGGTCTGGGCGATAGCAGCGAGCGCGTACGCGGGCTGTCGGTATTGTGTCGCGAGGCGGGCCTGGATGGCGTGGTATGCTCGCCGCGCGAGGCCCACGAGCTCCAGGACCTGCGCGCCGGCGGCTTCGTACTGGTCACGCCCGGTATCCGCCCCGAAGGCGCACCGCCCGACGATCAGCGGCGCACGCGGACGATCCGCGAGGCCCTGGCCGCGGGCGCCGACTATCTGGTTGTGGGTCGGCCGGTGACGCGTGCGCCGGATCCGAGCGCAGCCCTCGCGGCGTGCCTCGCCGAGGCCCGCGGCGCGCCCCGGCCCGTGCTTTTCGACACGTAGAGAGAACCGCGGTGACAGATCAGTTTTCCAGGGTATTGGATCGCATGGCCCAGGCACGGGTCACGGTAGTCGGGGACGTGATGCTCGACCGTTACTGGTACGGAGGGGTGGAACGGATCTCGCCTGAGGCGCCGGTGCCGGTGGTGGCGGTAGGGCGCGTCGAGGAGCGCCCCGGGGGCGCGGCCAATGTCGCCCAGAACATCGCCGGTATCGGCGCGCGCTGCGTATTGATCGGATTGTGCGGGGCCGATGCCGCCGCCGATGCGCTGGCGACGCTGCTCGCCAAGTCGGGCGTCGGCCATCGGCTGATCCGCGACCCGCTTGTCAATACCACTGTGAAGCTGCGCGTGGTGTCGCGCAACCAGCAGCTCATCCGCATCGATTTCGAGACCCAGGCGACCCCGGACGGCTGCCGCGATCTCGTGGCGGCCTGCAAAGACGGGCTGACGGATGCCGGCGCGGTGATCATCTCGGACTACGGCAAGGGCGGCTTGAATCATGTGCGTGAGATCGTCGCCTTCGGGCGCAAGGCCGGCCTGCCGGTGGTGGTTGATCCCAAGGGCGATGATTACCGGCCGTATCACGGGGCCACACTCATTACTCCAAACCGCAAGGAGTTCGAGCAGGTCGCGGGGCGTTTTCGCGACGAACACGAGCTCGAGCGCAAGGCGCGCGACCTCATCGCGGAACTGGCGCTCGATGCGCTGCTTATCACGCGCAGCGAGGAGGGCATGACCTTGTTCGAGAAAGACGGCCGGCGCACGCATGTACCGGCTCGCGCCCACGAGGTTTATGACGTGACCGGCGCCGGCGATACCGTGATCGCGATGATAGGTGCCGCGCTCGCGGTTAAGGCGAATCTCCTCGAGGCCATACATATCGCCAATGCCGCCGCCGGCATCGTGGTCGGACATCTGGGGGCGGTGGCGGTACCGCGCGATGAGCTAGCGAAGGCCTTGGCCACGGAGGACCAGTCATGATCATTGTCACGGGCGGCGCGGGGTTCATAGGCGCCAATATCGTCAAGGGGCTAAACGAGCGTGGTCGCGAGGACATCCTCGTGGTCGATAACCTCGAGCGCGGCGACAAGTTCCTGAACCTGACGGATTGCGAGATCGCCGATTATCGGGACAAGCGCGATTTTCTGGCAGATATCGACAGGGGCGCCTACGCAGGAGGCGTCGAGGCGATATTCCACGAGGGCGCGTGTTCCGACACCATGAACCACGACGGCCTGTACATGATGCGCAACAATTACGAGTTCTCGAAGACATTGCTTGCGTTTTGCGAGCGCGAGGGCGCGCAGTTCCTATACGCATCCTCAGCCTCGGTCTATGGCGGCGGGCGCGTGTTTCGCGAGGAGCGCGCGATGGAATCGCCGCTGAATGTCTACGGGTACTCGAAATTTCTCTTCGATCAGTATGTCCGGCGCCACGCCACCGGCGCTTGTCAGGTAGCGGGTTTTCGGTATTTCAATGTCTATGGGCCGCGTGAGCAGCACAAGGGACGCATGGCGTCGGTCGCCTATCATTTCTTCCATCAATATCGGGAGACCGGCCAAGTACGGTTGTTTGGCGCAAGCGGCGGTTATGCCGCAGGCGAGCAGCGCCGCGATTTCGTGTCGGTCGAGGATGTCGTCAAGGTCAATCTGCATTTTTTCGAGCACAAGGAATTGAGCGGCATCTATAACGTGGGCACGGGGCGTGCGCAGACCTTCAACGATGTGGCCACCGCCACGGTGAATGCCGTGAGGCGCCAGGGCGGCGAGGGACCCTTGACGACCGCCGAGCTCATAAAGCGCGATATCATCACCTATATCCCGTTCCCCGAGGCGTTGGCCGGCAAATATCAGAGCTACACACAGGCCGACGTAGGCGCGCTACGACAGGCGGGCTACAGCGCCTCCACTTACGACGTCGCGCAGGGCGTGGGTCGCTATGTGGAGTGGCTGTTGACCCGCGCCAGGCCGGCTGAATGAGGGTCTTGCCGTGAAACTTCACCCCATTGTCCTGTGCGGCGGCAGCGGCAGCCGGTTGTGGCCGCTGTCGCGCGATGAACACCCAAAGCAGCTGCTCCCGCTTTTGGGGGAACGCAGTCTCTTGCAGGAGACCGTGTTGCGTCTGGAGGGGCTTGCCGATGTCGCCGCACCGGTGGTGGTCAGCAATGCCCAGTACCGTTTCCTGATCGCCGAACAGATGCGCGAGATCGGCAAAATGCCGTGTGCCTTGTTGCTTGAGCCCGCGGGCCGCAATACCGCCCCGGCGCTCACCCTCGCGGCCTTGCGGGTGCTGGCCACCGACCCCGAGGCCTTGCTGTTGGCGATGCCGGCCGACCATGCCATGACCGATGCCGCGGGATTTCGTGCGGCGGTCGGCGCGGCGCTTGAGCTCGCGGCGGCCGGGCGTCTCGTGACCTTCGGGGTCGTGCCCGATGCCCCCGAGACCGGTTATGGGTACATCCGCCGGTCGGCGGGGGGAGAGGTCGCGGAATTCGTGGAGAAACCGGATCTTGCGCGCGCCGAGGCGTTTTTGGCCTCTGGCGATTATCTCTGGAACAGCGGGCTTTTCCTGATGCGCGCGACGCGCTGGATCGAGGAATTGCGACGCTACCGTCCAGACATCCTGCAGGCCTGCGAGGCGGCGATCACAAGCGGCCGCCAGGATTATGATTTCTTTCATGTCGGGGCCTGTTTCCAGGACTGCCCGGGGGAATCGATCGATTACGCGGTCATGGAACATACCGGCGCGGCCTCGGTCGTGCCGCTCGCCGCCGGCTGGTCGGATGTCGGCGCCTGGGATGCGCTCTGGGACATCGGCGCCAAGGACGAACACGGCAATATGGTGCGTGGCGATGTGGTGACGCAGGGCTCGCGGGATAATCTCATCGTGGCCGACAACCGGCTGGTGGCGGTGCTCGGCGTGCACGACCTGGTGGTAGTCGAGACCAAGGATGCGGTGCTGGTGGCCCACCGCGCGCGCGCCCAGGAGGTGAAGGAGTTGGTGGCGCGGCTGAAGGCCATGGCGCGCAGCGAATGCACGACGCCAAGTCGCGTGTGGCGACCCTGGGGGTTCTACGAGTCCCTGGATAATGGCGCCCGTTTTCAGGTCAAGCGCATCATGGTGCGGCCGGGCGCGGCGCTGTCATTGCAGATGCATCACCATCGCGCCGAGCATTGGGTGGTGGTCAAGGGGACTGCGCGCGTCGTGCGCGATCACGAACAATTCCTGATTACCGAGAACCAGTCCACCTACATTCCGGTGGGCGTGCGCCATCGCCTGGAAAACCCGGGCCTGATCCCGCTCGAGATGATCGAGGTGCAATCGGGGGGCTATCTCGGAGAGGACGACATTACACGTTTCGAGGATATTTACCGACGCATGGAGCCGTCGGTCGGCGGATAGCGGCATCGATCGGCCCGTGCGCCGGACGGTTTCGTCAGGGGACTGTGGCGGGGATCGCCTGGGTCAAAGGGGACGATGATGAGGACGTTATGGCGAATCTTGCGACCCGGCGAGCGCCGCGAGGCGCTCAGGATTTTCCTGTGGATGGTGATCACGTCGGGTTTTGAGATGCTGGGTGTGGGTGTGGTCTTGCCGGTGGCGATGTTCCTCGTCGACCCGCGCCACGTCATGGCCATGCCCGCCGTGCGTACGGTCGAGCGGTTTCTCGGGATCTCGTCGGGACGGGATTTCGCGGTAGCGCTCGCGCTCATGCTGCTTGTGGTCATAGGGGCCAAGGCGGTGGTCGTTTCGCGTGGCTACCGCCGCCAGTTCGGCTTCCTTTACCGCCTGCAAAAGGACCTTTCCGACCGCCTGCTCGCAGGCTACATGGCCGCGCCCTACGCCTTTCATTTGACGCGTAATAGTACCGATCTTTTGAAGAATGTGCGGGGCGAGATCCCGGTCCTGACCGACGGGGTCTTGTTGCCGGGCCTGCAGCTTATAAGTGAGCTTGTGGTGTCGCTGGCCGTGTTCGGGCTTTTGATGGCGGTGAGTCCGGGCCTTACGCTTGGTATCGGCATAGTCCTGGGTGCGGCGTTCGCGGTCGTATTCCGCGCCACCCGCATGCGCAGCGAGCGCCTTGGGCGTGCCCGCCAGGACGCGCTGACGTCGATGTTCCGGCACGCGGCGACCGGTCTTTCGGCGATCAAGGATCTCACGGTCCTTGATCGCCAGGACCGGCTCTTGTCGCAGCACGAGCAGGCCACGCGCCGTTACAGCGAGGCGAGTGCGGCACAGATGGTCACCGTGCACATGCCGCGGCTTGCCATCGAAGGGCTGGCGTTTGCCGGCCTGATCGGCATCCTTTTGTATGCGGAGTGGATCCTGCGCCGGCCGCAGGCCGCCATTCCGCTCATGGCCATGTACGCCATGGCGGTGTTCCGGCTCATGCCATCACTGACCAAGATGCTGAATGCGGCGATGTCCATACGCTTCAACCGCGCGACCATCGCCATCGTCGCGCAAGCGCTCACCGAGGTCGCGCCGACCGGGGACGAGGAGACCGCTTCCGTGGCCTTGCCCTTCAGCCGCGAGATCACCCTGTGCAACTTCAGTTATTCCTATCCGGGCAGCGCCCGTCACGCGCTCGAGGGCGTTGACCTCACCATCACCAAGGGTTCGGCAGTGGCCTTCGTGGGGCCGTCGGGGGCCGGCAAGAGCACGCTGGCAGACGTCCTTCTGGGGCTATTGCAGGGTAATGGCGATGTGCTCGTAGACGGCGAGCCGTTGGCTCCGGGGGCCATGAAGGCGTGGCGCCGGCAGATCGGCTATGTGCCGCAGCAGGTCTATCTTGCCGACGATACGGTGGCCGCCAATGTCGCGTTCGGTGTCGCCGAACACGAGATCGATCGCAAGGCGGTGACACGTGCGTTGACGACCGCCCAACTCATGGATTTCGTAGCCGAGCTCCCCACTGGCATCGATACCGAAATCGGTGATCGCGGCGCGCGGTTATCGGGTGGCCAGCGCCAGCGCCTTGGCATCGCCCGGGCCCTGTACCACGATCCGGCCGTCCTCGTCCTAGACGAGGCCACCTCGGCCCTCGACGGACCCACCGAGACCGATCTCGTCGCCGCGATCACGGCGCTTGCCAGGCATAAGACCCTGATCGTGATTGCGCACCGTCTGAGCACGGTGGCGTGTTGTGATCAGGTCGTGCTGCTCGAGGGCGGGCGGGTCGTGGCGCGCGGGGTATTCGCGGAACTTGCGCGCCAGCATGCGTTTTTTCAAGGGGGCGGGCCACTGGCCGCGAGCTCGGTGGCATGAGGGAGACGGGATGCGCGTACTCGTGACCGGGGCCCGCGGCTTCATCGGCACGGCCCTGGTTCCGGCCCTGGAGGCCGCCGGTCATACCGTGCGCGGCGTGGGACGGGGCGCACGCCCAGCGGTGAAGGACTGGTGGCAGGCGGATCTTACCGTGCCGGAGTCGCTGGCGGGCGTGTGCGATGCCTGCGAGGCCGTCATCCATCTCGCGGGGGTCGCCCATACCCGTGCCGGTGCCCACGAGCACGAGGCGGTGACCGTCGCCGGTACCCGGGCGCTCATCGCCGAGGCCCGCGCGGCGCATGTCGCGCAATTCCTGTTCGTGAGCAGCATCAAGGTGGAATGCGCGCGCGACGCCTACGCCGAGAGCCGCCGCATGGGCGAGGACATGGTGCGCGCCTGCGGCCTGCCATCGGTGGTGATCGTGCGCCCGGCGCTCGTTTATGGCCCTGGTATGCGCGGTAACCTTAACCGGCTGGTGCAGATGGCAGATCTTTCCTGGCCCCTGCCGATCCCGCGCGGGGGTGCGCGCCGCAGTCTCGTACATTGTGAGGACCTTGCGCGCGTGCTGGTGGCGTTGTTGGCGCATCGCGCGCGCGATGCCCTATATACCGTGACCGACGGCGCCTCCTACACCATGCGTGATATCTATGATCTCATGAGGGCCGCCCTCGGCCGCCCCGCGGCGCGTTATGCCCTGCCCGAAGGCATCGTGCCGGCCGTGGCGCGGTTCGGCGATTGGATGACGCGCTTGACCGGCCGCCGATGGCCATGGAACAGTGACGGACTTGCGCCGCTGCTCGCATCGTGCACGAGCGACGACCGGCGTGTGTGGGCAGACCTCGGCATGGTCCCGGGTTATACGCTGGCGTCGGGCATCGCCGCGATGGTGGCGGCGCGCGGGGCGCGGTTGTGAATCCGCAGGCTGTCAGCGCCGTGCCGCGTATCGTGGTGTCGGTGGTGAGTCATGGGCAAGGCGCGCTCATCGCGCACCTTTTCTCGGATATCGCGGCCGTGTGCCGCACGCCCGTGCACGTGGTGTTGACCGTCAACCGGCCCGAGACCCTTCCGGATCTCGCGTCTCCGTTTCCTGTCACGGTCGTGCGCAATGCCGCCGTGCGCGGGTTTGGCGCCAACCACAACGCCGCCGTCACGGTGGTACCCTCCGATATCTTTTGTGTCGTGAATCCCGACGTGCGCCTGAGGCATGATCCCTTTCCGCCCCTGATAGCGCGGCTTGAGGGTCAAGACGTGGGGGTGGCGGTGCCGCTCGTGGTCGGGAGCACGGGCGAGGCGCAAGACAGCCTGCGATCCTGGCCGACGCCGCTTGGCGCGGTACGCCGGCTCATCGCCGGGGCGCGGCCGGCAGATAGGGGTGATGACTGGGCGGCGGGGATGTTCATGGCGTTCAGGACTGCGACCTTCCGGGCGATCGGCGGCTTCGATCCCGGCTACCATCTCTATTATGAGGATTGCGATCTGTGCTGCCGGCTGCGGCTCGCCGGCCTGCGCGTGGCCGTGGCGCCGGATGCGGTGATCATTCATGACGGTCAGCGCACCTCTCACCGTCGCCCACGCTATCTCCTGTGGCATGTACAGAGCGCGCTGCGCTTCTTTCGATCGGCCGGCTATCGGCGGTTGCGCGCGCGCCGCGCACGGTCCCTGTGAGCATCAGGCCGTGGCTCATGGATGCCGCCGGGGCGTGCGTCGCCTGGCTTGTCTGCTGGCTGCTCGCTCATCCGCGCAATCCCTGGCAGGTCCTCGACTGGCCCAACGAGCGCTCGCTGCATGACCGGCCGGTACCGCGCACCGGCGGGCTTGCAATCGTCTGCGGGGTGCTGGTGGCGGCCTTCGGGCTCTCGTGGGACGCCACGCCGGGCGGTCTCGTCACGGCCGCCGCGATCCTCGCAGTCGCGCTCGTGTCGTGGTATGACGATCGCAAGGGGCTAAGCCCACGCCTGCGCCTGGCCGTGCATGGGGCCGCCGCCATGACGGTGGCGGTCGCCGGGATCCGACCGCCGGTCGCATGGCTACCAGGGGTTACGGTGACTCTGGGCGGCCCTATTACGGTGCTTGTCACCACGCTCTTTCTCGTATGGTGGATCAACCTCTACAACTTCATGGACGGCATGGATGGCTTTGCAGGCGGCATGGCGGTTTTTGGGTTTGGCGCCCTGGCCATGCTCGGCTATCGCGCCCATGATCCGGCCTTTGCCGGCATTGCGCTTATGGTGGCGTCCGCGGCCCTCGGGTTTACGGTGGCGAACTTTCCGCCAGCACGGTTATTCATGGGGGACATGGGGGCCACCGTGCTCGGGTTCATGGCCGGGATCATGATCCTCACCGGCAGTGCGCGCGGCGATTTCCCATTGTGGGCCGGGCTTGCGGTGTTTTCACCATTCCTGGTCGATGCCACCGTGACGCTCTTGAAAAGGGTGGCCCGCGGCGAGCGCCTCACGGCCGCCCACCGCGGGCATTACTACCAGCGCCTGGTGCGCGCCGGTCTATCCCATCGCCGCACCGTCCTTGGCGAATATGGTCTGATGGTGGTCTGTGGCCTGTCGGCCTACGCCGGGACCGGGGCGTCGCGACCCGTGCAATGGGCTATAATTGCCGCTTTGGCGATTCTGTACGGCGTATTGGCCGCCCTGGTGCGGTGGCGGGAGGGACATGGGCAGATTTGCGGCAAGGACGCGCGTTAAGGCGCCGAGCGGGCGCTGGGCGGTCGTGGCGCATGATCTGGTCGCGATTGCGCTCGCGTGGCTCGGGGCCTATTGGCTGCGTTTCAACATGGGTTATGTCCCGCATGTCTTTTGGCAGCAAGGCGTGCGGCTCTTGCCGGCGATTCTCGTAGTCCAGGGGCTCGTGTTCTGGGGCATGGGACTCTACCGCGGCCTGTGGCGCTTTGCCTCGGTCCCGGACCTCCTGCGCATTTTCAAGGCCATAGTAGTCAGCACGGTGGCCAGCGCCTTCGTGCTGTTTCTGTGGGTGCGGCTTGCCTGGGTGCCGCGCTCGGCCTTCGTCCTGGACGGGTTGCTGCTTACGATGTTGCTCGGCGGCCCACGATTCTTCTACCGGTTTTTCAAGGACCGCGGGCTCTACCAGCTAGCGGGCAAGAAGGCCCTGATTGCCGGCGCCGGACGGGCCGGCGAGATGCTGGTCCGCGATCTCTTGCGCGACTCGGGTATCGGTTTCCGGCCGGTGGCGTTCGTGGATGACAATCCACGGCGCATCGGCCAGGAGATTCACGGGGTGCCGGTGGTCGGCGATTGCGGGCAATTGCCGCAAGTGGCCGAGCGTCTCGAGGTCGATATCGTGTTTATCGCCGTCACCGAGGCCAAGGCCAGCCACATGCGCCGGCTCATAGAGCTCTGCGAGCGTACCGGCCGTCCGTTTCGTATCCTTCCGGGCCTTCAGAGCGTGGTGGACGGCCAGGTCACCGTCTCGGAGTTGCGCGAGGTGCGCATCGAGGATCTCCTCGGCCGCGAACCGGTGCTCTTGCATCAAGCCGAGATCGCCGCCGGGGTGGGCGGCAAGGCGGTGCTGGTAACCGGGGCCGGCGGTTCCATAGGATCGGAGTTGTGCCGGCAGATCGCCCAGCTTGCGCCGCGCCGACTGATCCTCTTCGAACGCAGCGAATTCAACCTCTACCATATCGAACTCGAACTGCGCCGCGATCATCCCGATCTCTCGTTGCTGCCGGTATTGGGTGATGTGCGCGATGCCGTGCTCGTGAACCGGGTCCTTGGGCGCGAGCGCCCTGACATGATCTTTCATGCGGCTGCCTATAAGCATGTCCCGATGTTGGAAGGGCAAAGCCGAGCTGCGGTGATGAACAATGTATTCGGGACCGAGACCTTGGCGGTGGCCGCGGATCGCCATGGATGCGCGGTCTTTCTACTCATATCGACCGACAAGGCGGTGAATCCCTCCAACATCATGGGCGCCACAAAACGCGCAGCGGAGATCTTGTGTCAGGAGATGAACTCCCGCTCGCAGACACGATTTCTCACCGTGCGTTTCGGCAATGTCCTGGGGTCTGCGGGCAGTGTCATTCCGCTTTTCAAGGCCCAGATCGCAAGTGGCGGGCCGGTCACGGTCACGCATCGCGACATCACCCGTTACTTCATGACGATCCCCGAGGCCTGCGTGCTCATCTTGCAGTCGAGCGTCATAGGTGAGGGCGGGGAGATCTTCGTTCTCGACATGGGTGAGCCCGTACGTATCGGCTATCTCGCGGAGCAGCTGATCCTCCTGTCCGGCAAGCGGCCCGGGCAGGACATCGAGATCGTTTATACCGGGCTTAGGCCCGGCGAGAAGCTCTACGAGGAATTGTTTTATGCCGATGAGACACTACTTGAGACCGTGCACCCCAAGATCCGCGTTACCCCGGGAAGCTGTGGCGATCCGGCGGCCTTCGCCCGCGGGCTCGACCGCCTGCGCATGTTGTGCGCCGAGGACGATGAGCAGGGATTGGCGGAGGCCTTGAGGGAGGCGATAGGGCTTACGCACGCCCCGTGCGACGAGTCGGCGCGTATGACCCCCGCCCCGAGCGAGACATGAGGCCACCCGCCGGGCGTGCCGTGTGCGCGGGCTTGTGCAAGCCGTCCGCCGAAGACCGCGGCCATGGCGACTTAGGCGGTGAGGGCGAGGAAGATCTCGGGAAGCCTCTCGGGCAGGCGCTCGATCCGGTCGATGATACTAAAGTGTTGGCCGAAGATCCGCCGGACGTAATCGTCGGCGCGGGCATCGAGGCTGATGCAATGACAGTAGATCCCTTTACGCTCCAGTTCCCGCACCGCCTGCCGCGTATCGGCGATGAGGAACTCCGGATCGCTCACGTCGAGGTCGGAGGGTTGACCGTCGGTCAGGATGAGCAGGAGGCGCTTGTCTTTTCGGGGTTGCAATAGATAGTGCCCGGCATGCCGCAGGGCGACGCCCATACGTGTGGAGTAGCCGACCTGCATGGCCGCGAGCCGGCCACGGACATCGTCGTTCCAGGCCTCGGAGAATCCCTTGATATGCCAGAATCGGGCTTCATGGCGGGTATTGGAATGAAACCCGGCTATGGCAAACGGGTCGCCCAACCGGTCGATGGCCCAGGCCAGCAGGGTCACCGCCTCCTGGGCCAGGGAGAACACGGTCTGACCGGCGTGGCCGCCCCGGACGGGGTCCCGGAGAGAGGCCGAAAGGTCGAGAAGCAGGCTCACTGCGACATCGCGTCTGGCGTGACGAAAGCCCTGGTTGATGCGCGGGTCGACGGTGTGGCGGCAACGATAATCGATCCACGAACGCAGGGCCCAGTCGAGGTCCAGCTCGGACCCGTCCTCCTGGCGGCGCAGTCGCTCGCGGTCCTGGGGCTTGATCTGGTCGAGGATACGCGTCAGGCGTCGCGCCAGCGGGGCATTCTTCTGTAAGAGGCGCTCGATCTCGTCGGCGCGCCCGCGCGGATGGAGATGTTCGTGGAGGGTGACATGGTCGGGGAGATAGTCTCGGGCTAGGTAGTCCCATTCCGGATAGTGATAGATGATCGACGGGCCCTCCACTATGGTCTCCGGCGCCGCGGCGACATCGTCGGCCTCCTCGCCGACATCGATGAAGCGCCACAGATGACGGTTGTCATCGCGGTACGGGACTTCGGTATCCGTGAAGTGGATGCGCGCAAAGGTGTCACTGGGTAGTCGGGTTTGAATGACGTATTCGGTTGCCAGGGCTGCCATCCCCTGGGTGTCGCCGTCGCCATCAGCGAGCCGGTCTTGAAAATCGCCCACGAATTTCCGGAGGAGGGGGTCATGATAGCCATGTCCCGGATCCAGGATGGCGCGCGAGAGCATGGCCAGGCGATGACGAATGCAGGATTCTTGCGCGGGGTCGCAGGCCTCTTCCCGAGGGTGCGGGTGGAGCGCGAGCAGCGGTTTACGCAGGCCGGGGAAACGACGCAGGAGCAAGGTGTCGATGCGCGCATCCTCGAACCATTCGATGGCAAGCCGCTGAAAGGGACTCCAGTTGTCGGCGACCAGGGCTTCGCTGAAGCGCCGATGCGTGGCGAGGTGCGCAAGGATCAGTCGATAGTGACCTGCGCCGTACACGCCATCGCGGTCCACGCACAGGTCGGGCAGGTGCAGGCCCAGGGCGTCCGCGTAGGGCTGTGGTCTGCGTAAGTGGTCGAAGGCCTCGGAATAGGGGATGAGCGGGCGAGGGTCATCCCACAGGGCGCGCAGGTACAGCTCCAGCTGGCGCTCGTGCGTACGCAACAGGACGCCACGTCGCTGGCGCTGGAATATCGCTTGACTGTCGGCCGAGCGCATCGCCAGATAATCGGCCTGCCGTTGCGGGTTTCCCGCGTAATGGCGCAGGCCATGTTCCACCCATTTCCGCAGACCCTCGAGGCGTACCTGGCGCAGCCGTTTAGGGGCCACGCGGATCAGTTCGGGCAGGACGTGGCTCGGGAGGATCGCGTGTCGAC
>JAJZZU010000132.1 GCA_021797365.1 Pseudomonadota bacterium
GAAGCCCCACACATTGCCGGCCACGATGAGCGTCAAAAACGACCCGAGCGTCAACGCAAGCCAGCGATGAAAGCGACCTTCATGTTCATCGCCATCCATGTAGGTCTTCGAGTAGCGCGCCACGATCCGAACTCCCAATATCATTGCGTTTTCCCATGCATTCACGGCGAGCGCATGCATGGGGCCTCGTGCCGGCGCGCAGCGCGCGCTGGGGTCTTGAAAGCACATCCTTGTTCTGCCCCTATCACGGGACCCACTCTATAGTCGCGACCTCATAACGAAAACGTAATGTTTCAGATTCTTGCTATTTACCACAATGAAGTCTGATGCCGACGCCAGGGCGCGCCACGGACCCGTAGGCAGCACGCCCCCATAAGACGCCGGGCAGAGGGCGGGGGCGCGCCCCGGGGCAATACGCCATGCACCAAGCCACGCGCCGTGATGGGGAAGCGCGCGGGCCATCCGGCGATGTGGCCCCGGATCTCATCATGTGCCGTGACCGGCACCATGAATGGTTGCGTTCTGGGTGTCGCGGGGCAATCGATGGCCCAGTGGCCGGCCTGGGCGACAATCATCCAGCACCATTGGTCAAACGGTTTTGCTTCTATCGCCCAGCCGCCCCATGGCGCAATCGTCTCCGGCGCCAGAGCGGAATAGGCGCGCCCAGGCACGACGGCCCTCGGACCCTGCAAAATCCGCGGCGTGTTATGGCAAGGGCATCGCAACGTGATGGGCTGGGCTGGGCTGGGCTGGGACACAACACCGGGATTGGCGACTATGAATGGATCGGCGGTTAAGGGGCACCACCTGGGGCTTGTGACGTTGTTGGTGGTGATTGCGATGGTAGGGCGGCCGCTGCATTCTGGGCTTATGTAACGCGCACCTATGGTAGCCCACGGTGGCCCAGTGTCTTGGTTATGGGGATTGCGGTCTGCGGCAGGCATTACACGGGCATGGCGGCTATAGCCATAGTGCCGCAAGCGACGGTGCCGAGCAGATTCATGCGCTCGTCCATGGACGCCGTTTCCGTGGCCCCACGGGTAGCCTCTGTTAGGACCGCCGCCCTCGGCGTGGCACTTCGTGCCGAGCCATTTTTGGTCCGCGACGAAACATGGCAGGCGTGCGGCGACGGTTGCGCGATTTGAAAGGCATCGCTTTTTGGGTGGTAATATTCGTAATGGCGCGATCGCGGCTTTATGCCGATATCCCTACACGGACCGCTCCCATGAGAAATGGCGACCACCTTCGACAATGGCGTCTGCGGGAAGATAACCGCGCCCTTCAGTTGGTATCGTTGGAGGATTCCGCAGCCCCCATCCAATAGCACAGCAACGGCGCCGGCACGCGCAGGATCAGCGGCTGCCGGCCATCATCCCCTCCCGTTTCCCGAGGGAGGTCGGTTAGCAGCCCAAAGTCGTCCGCGGCCTTGGTCACGATATAGCCACGTGCGACGCGCGGATTCTTGAAAAGCTCCATCATGCCCTTCAGATCCCGCAAGCCCGTGTGCTGCTGCCGGTATTTCACCTCGAAGGGAACCACCTCGCCTCCCACCTCGGCGACCAAGTCGACCTCGCGGTCCTTCTTGCCCCGCCAATAGGAGAAGCGCACGTTCTGCGCATAGTAGCGCGTAAAGAGATGCTTAAAGACCGCAGTCTCAGTCGCTACGCCCAAAGCAGACGGGTCTTCGAGAATGGCCTTGCCCTTGAGCATGACGGCGGGCGCTATGGCGGCGTCAGCCAGATAGACCTTGAACCGTCCGCGCAAGACCTCCTTGCCATAACCATATGGCGGCAGCCGATAGATGAGGTGCGTAGATTCCAAAAGCTCGATGAAATGTTGGGCGGTCGGGCGCTTGACCTGCAGGTTCGCACAAAGATCAGTCATATCGAGCAATCCGCCGTCGTGCAGACATAGATAGAGAAACGTATGTTCCAGATCAAGCACGCGGCGCACCCCAAAGAGGGCGGTCATGTCACGCTTCAAGACCTTGTCGATGATGTCTTCGCGCAGCAGGCGTTGGACTTGGGTGATACTCTGCAGCGTCACCGTCTGCGGAAAGCCGCCCCGCACGAGATACTCGTGAAAATGACCCGTGTAGGCCGCACCGACCTCGGCTGTTCGGTAAAAATCGGCTGGCGACCAGGCGAACAACTCGCGCAGACTCCGTACCGTCGGCAGGGGCGGCAAGACCAGCTCAAGCCGTTTGATCTGGATGTACTCGTAAAACGACAAGGTCGTAAGCCGGATCGTATGCCAACGCCCCACACCGGACTCTTGACCTGCCTCCATGAGCGGTACGGCCGATCCGGTAAAAACGATCCGCCGATCCCGACGAAAGTCCACCTGATGCTTGACCCACGTACCCCAGTCGCGGATGAATTGCGCCTCATCGAGAAACACGAACTCAGGACCCTCGACCCTCGGTTCCCGCTCGCGCCATGCCTCAAGCAAGGCGTCGACACCGGCAAGCTTCAAGACGGGATGATCGAAAGTGGCGTAGAGGATGCTTGCGGCGGGCACGCCCGCACTGAGAAGGGCCTCGATGGCCTGGAGCATGAGCGTGGTCTTACCCACTTGGCGCGCGCCGCTGATCAATACCGCGCGGGCAGTGGGAGGGGCGCTTGCCCAGCGGTATACCTCCCGGAAGGCGGCCCGCCGCCATTTCGGCAGACCCGCCATGCCCTCACCGTGCCACCAGGGATTGAACTGACCGAGCACGGCGATGAGTTCTTCTTTTGTGACCATCATAGGGCGTATTTTGCTTATTATCGCCCTATAATGCAAGTACACTTTATTATATAAGACATGTCATAGGATTTGCCTACGCCATGGGCAGGCCTTACGCGCACGCCGCCCTGGCCTTGCGTGCGACGTACAGCTCGGTGCGTCCCCGCCATCCCGCAGGGCGCCACGCCGCCGATAGCGACGATCTTGCACTGTAGGCGACGATACGCGCCTTACCCGGGCGGGCTACCATCGGCACCCCGATCCCTAGGCGACACCGCGGCGACGGCATCGCGGTAGCCGTGATCGACCGCCCACACGGCGATATCCACCCGCGAATGGAGGGAGAGTTTGCGCAGGATGCGCTTGATATGGACCTTGACGGTGCCTTCAGCGATGCCAAGCTCACGGGCGACGAGCTTATTGCTCTTGCCCTGCGCCACCCGTAGCACGATCTGACGCTCGCGGCCCGTCATGAGTTGTTCGTGGCCGGGGGCACGGCGCGATGCGGAGGCAAGCGCGCGCGCAAGCACCGGGGCCAGGCGCGGCGATAGCACCATATCGCCTTGCAGGGCGCGGCGAATCCCCCGCAGGATCTCTTCCGGCTCCATGTCCTTCAAGAGATAGCCCGCAGCGCCCCCCTTGAGCACCGCCATGAGGTCCTCCTCGGCATCCGATACCGTCAGAATCAGGATCGGAATCTGCGGAAAGCGGGCGCGGAACGCACGCAGTGTATCGAGGCCGGAGACGCCGCCAAGATTGAGGTCCAGGAGCACGAGCGCGGGCTTCAGACGCGCCGCGGCCGCCAGGGCCTCGGCCTGATCACGGGCCTCGCCCACGAGGGCCAGCGCCGGGTCCATGGCCAACAACTGGGCAATCCCCTTACGCACCAGCGGGTGGTCGTCGACCACGAGTACCCCTTGGCGACCGCTCATGGCAGGGCCTCGGCGCGAACCCCGCCCGGTATGAGCGGCCGCTGCGCCCGGTAGGCGGCGGGAACGAAACTCAGCACGACACGCGTCCCGCCTTGGGGGCGGCGCTCGACACGCAGGCGGCCACCGATGCCTCGGGCGCGCTCACGCATGATGGCAAGCCCATAATGCCCGACAGCCACGTCCTGGTCGGCAATACCGACCCCGTCGTCCTCGATGCGTACGACCGCCGAGCGCCCGCGCCGCAGGGCCAGCGTCACCCGGATGTGGCGCGCGCTGGCATGACGCTCGATGTTCGCAAGGGCCTCGCGCGTGATATGCAGGATGTCGATCTCTTCATTGGCGTTCAACAATGCCTGAGAGAGATGATCGACGAGCTCTACCGGGACACCGCTGCGCCGCGAGAACTCCTCGGCGGTGGCGCTCAGCGCCCCTTCGAGCCCGTGGTCCGGAATCTGCAGACGGAACGTGGCGAGCAGTTCACGCAACTGCCGGTAGGCGGCGGCAAGGCCCTCATCGATATCGCCCGCGATGGACGACAAGAGCGCATCGGTGCGCTCCGCATCGCAAGCGCGCAGGCGCGCCACCTGAATCTTCAGGTAGGACAGCGACTGCGCCAACGAATCGTGCAGATTACGGGCCATGGCGTGACGCTCCTCGAGCAGCGCCAGGCGCCGCTCTCGGGCCGTGCGTTGCGTGGCGCCGAGCGCCGTCCCAATATGATGCGCCACGGTCTCCACGGTGCGCAGCTGCCAGGCCTCCCACTGACGGCCGGGCGGAAGCCGCAACGACAGTGCCCCCTGGGCGCCGGCTTCGGCCATCATGACCGGCACCGACAGCACCGCTCCCGCGCGCGCCGTGGCGCCCCACACGCGCATGTGCCCCCCGTTCAAGCAATCGCGGCAGGTGTTGTGCCGACACAGGAGAAACCGACTGTCGCGGACATCGGAGGCAAACACCGCCGCTGCCTCCGGATCCTCGCGGGTCAGACACAAAACCGCGTCACACGCGCCCATGGCCTCCTCGGTGGCGTGCAGAACCTGCCGGTACGTGGCAATCTCGCCCGGCGCATCCGCCAAGCGCCGGCTGACGTCATAGAGAAGCGTGAGCGAACGATTGGTGCGCGCCAACTCGCCGGTGCGCGTCGCAATCCGTCGCTCCAGACTCGCGTGGCTTTGCGCCAAGCTCTGCGCCATGCGGTTCATGGCACAACCCAGGCGCGCCCACTCGTTGCCGCCGCTTACCGGCACGCGGAATGAGAAATCCCCGTCCGTCATGCGCGCGGCGGCGGTCAATAGATCGGCCACGGGCGTGAGGATCGCACGACGCATGGCCAGCGCCACCGCCGCAAGCGTCGCCAGGATGACCAGGATGCCCGCGACCTCGCACGTCTGCAGCCACGCAATCTTGCGCCCGCTGTCATTTTGCAGAGCCACTACCAGGGCATTGGCGAGACCGACAAACGCTGCGGCCTCATGCGTCATCCAGGCCCGCGCCGGCCTCGCGCCCCGCCCCACACCATAGGCCCGCAAACGTGGCTTCAGCGTCGTATTCCAGACTTGCCGAAGCGTCGCGTAACGCCGCGCCGGGACTGGACCTATGGCGCGTCTTACGCTTGCGATCAAGTGCGCATTGTGGAGCGTGGCCGATAGCGCCTGGAGGTCTTTGCGCACCACCGCCCGGCGCCCCACCGGACGTCCCTCGATTACCGCCACCAGGCGATAGGTCTGCATGCGCACCGTGCCCGCGATATTGACCGCCCGCGCCTCGCCCCGTGCAAGCTCGGTGATGGCAAGAGACATCACCATTTCCGCCAACGATACCGCGACTATTAGCGCAAACGATCCGCCGATCCACCACCGTAGCGAGTCTCTATTCACCATGGCGCGTTCCTCGGGTGACGGCGGCCGCCCCAAACTTGCGCCTACCCCTTTTTATCATAGCCCCGCCGGACGCCAGGCGCGAGCACCGAATATCACCACCAATCAAGGAGATCACGGCATGCCCATTACCTCTATGGTGGTAATGGGCGCGGGCGATGCCTCGATGCGTTGCGCACCCACGGATAACGTCGGCACACGGTGGTGCTAAGGTAACGCGAATAGGGCCCATAGACCTTTGCCCATCATAGCGGTGCGCGAGGTCCAAGGCGTGCGATGGCGATCCGCGGAGGGACCGGGGATGGGGTATTTTCTAGACAGGTTGTCCTATTTCACGAAAAAGCGCACGGCGTTCGCCGATGGGCACGGTATGCTCGTTACAGACAGCCGCCAGTGGGAGGATGGCTACCGTGGCCGCTGGCGCTTCGACAAGATTGCGCGCTCCACCCACGGGGTCAACTGCACAGGCGGCTGCAGTTGGCGCATCTATGTCAAAAACGGCCTGGTCGCCTTCGAGACCCAATACACGGATTATCCATGCACGCGCCCCGACCTCCCCAATCACGAGCCACGCGGCTGCCAGCGCGGGGCGAGCTACTCGTGGTATCTCTACAGCCCTCACCGCATCAAGCATCCCATGATCCGCGGCCGGCTGCTCGCCCTCTATCGCGCCGAGCGCGAGTCTGGCAAGGACCCGGTGGCGGCCTGGAGGGCGATTCAAGAGGACCCGGACAAACGCCGCCGGTATACGGCGGTGCGCGGACTCGGCGGTTTCGTGCGCGCCACCTGGGACGAGGTGACCGAGATCATCGCCGCGGCCAACGTCCATACGATCCAGGCCCACGGCCCGGACCGCGTCATCGGGTTTTCGCCGATCCCGGCCATGTCCATGATCAGCTATGCCGCGGGCAGCCGTTATCTGAGCCTGATCGGCGGCGTGCCATTGAGCTTCTATGACTGGTATTGCGACCTGCCACCGTCCTCGCCCCAGACCTGGGGGGAGCAGACCGACGTCCCGGAGGCCGCCGACTGGTACAACGCCACCTACATCATCGTCGCCGGCACCAATCTGCCGATGACACGCACGCCCGACGCCCATTTCTACGCCGAGGTGCGCTACAAGGGCGCGAAGGTCGTGGCGGTAGCGCCCGATTACGCGGAATACGTGAAGTTCGCCGATTTGTGGATGCCCGCCCGCGCCGGCACGGATGCGGCCTTATTCATGGCCATGAATCACGTCGTTCTCAGCGAATACTATATCGCGCGCAAAGATCCCTACTTTGAGGAATACGCGCGCGAGTTCACGGACCTGCCGATGCAAGTCCTCCTGCGGGTACTCCCCGACGGCTCCTATGCGGGCGGGCGCTTCCTGCGCGCCTCCGACCTCATCGCCTCCCTGGGTCAGACCAAAAACGCCGAATGGAAGACCGTGGTCTACGACGCGCGCTCCCAATCGTTCGCCTGTCCGAACGGCTCGATCGGCTTTCGTTGGGGCGACGACGGGCAATGGAACCTGCGCGCCGAGGATGCCGGCTCTGGGGGCCG
>JAJZZU010000133.1 GCA_021797365.1 Pseudomonadota bacterium
CGCTATCCGATCCCGTGCCGTCGGCCTTCGCCGTTTGCGTGTGGCGGGCACGCGCACGTGGCATCCGGAGTATCCTACGGATCCGAGTCGGGATGATGGTGCCAGTTAGTTTCGGCTGACCGCGTAGGGCCCGCGCGCTCGCTATACGGTTGCGCGCCTCATCGGGGGCAATATGCTTGATTCTTCGCGCATCGGCCATCAGGAACGCGGACACATCCCGCTGACCCTCCGGGGTCGTTGTGTCCCAGCAAAAGTCCCATTTGCGGCTTGCAGATTTACGCGATTGTGGTATAGTTTTGTTCATACCGGTGCTCCAATCACTGGTTGATTTAAAAGGGTCCCGCTGGTGAGGCGGGGCCCTTTCTTATTTGTGCCGATAAGTATAGCCTTATTGCATCCCGACGCAAGCGTTATTTTCACGGTTCCATGACGGTGTGTTATAGTGTACCAGATAACACACGCCGCCCCGCCCATCCCCATCATGCCGACCTCGCACGGGCTAGAAGCCAGGCTGCCGTATCAGGGTTCGCGCGGGCCGTTTGGAGATCCTGGGCGATGGCCGATGGGGATTCTCCCAGGCTCTCAAGCCAGGTCCGGATCGCGGTTTCATCATCTATCGAGATCTTCGTGACGGATTCTGTGTCCATGACATCCCTCCTATGCGGCCATATCAAACATATCGACCTGCCCCGGATCCACGAATCGAGCCCGTGGCCGACGCGGCTTGTAGGGGCGCGGCGCGGTCGCCACGACCGCGACCAGGGGTGCCAGCCGGAGGCGCTTGGGGACGCGGACCTTCTTAGGTGCCGTCTGCGATGCACCCCGTTTTTTGCGTCCGCACTTGGCAACCGGGAGGGGTTTGGCGAGCCATCCCCCGACCTCCTGCCGGTCGTTCATGTCAACCCCGGTCGCCCCTGCCCCGCGGCGCGTGCGGAATCGTCCGGAGGCGAACTGCTCCCGGATTCGTTTAGCCGCATATCGGATGGCGCGTGGGTCCCGGCCCAGTTTGTCGCCGATCTGTTTTTTAGATAAAGATGGGTCGCACAGGAAGCACAAAACCTTGTAATCCACCCCATCTCGTGGATAAAACTGGCGTATCCGCTGGAACTCCCGCGCCTCATCGGCGCGCGACATCTCCGCCTTGCTTTTTGTGCGCCCTTGGCCGCGCTCGCAGATGTCGGCGGTCCCGATTCCGAGCGGCATACCATTTTCAAACCCTATGGACGGGCGAGATGAATAGCCCCAGTGGTCGGAACGGGCACGGGATTCACGGCGGCTGATAAGGACGTCGATCCCAGCCCTCTCGTCTATATCCTCGTCCTCGCCAAGATCCTCGATCTCATCCTCAGCTTCCTGCTCGCCACCGTATCCCCGCACACCGCCGTCGGCGTCGATCGCATCGATGTCGACGATATTTTCCTCTGGAGCGTCCAGCGGATCGGGATCGGTTTGAGTGGCTTTTTTGGGCGCGTGTTTGCGGAGCAAGGCGTCGGCCAGCCGTTTGGCCTTTTTTTGGTCGGCAGTCTCTTGCCGCCCTTTTTTGCCCTGGATCTCTTTGTCGCGCACCGCAAAATCGGACGCCGTTTTGGCCTTGATTCGCGCCAAAAACTCGGCACGCTCGGTCTCGGTGCGCACACGAGCGCCCGCCGATGGGCCGGGAGGTATTATCCCAAAGATATTGGAAATATTAGAATTACTGGAGGAACTATTTGTACTGTTTGCGTCGAGCATAGCCGCATCCACCCCTTAAAGGTTGATGCGGCCTTCCCCACGAATGCGAGGCCGATTGGCGCCATCTTTACGAGGTGCAGTTGACCTCATGACGACCGGCTAGCCCCAGCCGTGGGTCAAGTAGGAGCCCCGTTTTGCTCCCCTGCGGACCCGGCTCTGTGTGGGTAGGCCCTCGCGAGATCTGCGATCGCGAGGCATTCACCGGCAATAAAAGTGTGGCACAAGCCTAAAAGAAATGCAAGAGCGGAATGCGAGCGAAAACAAGGGGATGGGTGGGGGAAATGATTAGAGTAGGTGGAGAAAATAGAACGGAATCCCTGCGACAATCCTGCGACAATTTTGTCGCCGCTGATGCCTTTTCGTGTCCTCTGGTGTCCGCTAAAAGGCGAGACAATATCCCGGCAAATCAATGGGTTTCGCGTATGTCTCTGTTTTTCCCGCGATTTATAAGAGGACTTTTGCCGAATGGGGTTCAGGTGGTCGGAGGTTCAAATCCTCTCGCCCCGACCAATATAAACAAGCACTTACAGCGTCATCTACTCCGCTCAATACGGAATATGCCATAATCTCGCCATAGTGAGCCTTTTATGGGGTGGTCGTATGGCGACATTCCGCAAGCGTGCTGGTCCCGGCGGCCGGACAGTCTGGCAAGCCCAGATCATCAAGAAAGGCCACGCCAAGCAATATCGGACTTTTGATACGCGATCCGAGGCGCTTCGTTGGGCGACTGCCGTTGAACGCGATATGAACGCAGGAACCTTCGTCTCAAACTCTGAGGCCGAAGGTACAACCCTAACCGAGGCCCTCAACCGCTACGCCATTGAGGTTTCTGCCGCCAAGAAAACCGCGAACCGGGAGATCTATACAATTCGCTGGTGGCAAGCATCGTCGTTGGGTCCACGATCGCTCGCCTCGATCCGCGGTAAGGACATTGCGTCCGTGCTGGCCGCCAAGGAATTGGATGGCGCAGCGCCTCATACTATCCACCTGTATCTCGCCCTCCTGTCCCATCTTTTCACCGTCGCCCGTAAACGTTGGGGCATGGAAGGCTTGAGCAATCCCGCTGAATTGGTCCATAAGCCGAGGCTACCACAAGGACGTGACCGGCGCTTAGTGGACGATGAGCAAGCCCGCCTCCTGGCCGCAGCTCACACATACGGCGGTGAAATCGGCGCCATCATCACCTGGGCCATCGAGACCGCCATGCGGAGATCCGAGATTGCCGGCATGCGGTGGGAGCACCTGGATCGGAAAGCGCGGGTCTTGCTGCTCCCGGAAACCAAGAACGGGACACCAAGGCGCGTACCATTGTCCGTGGCCGCGCTGGCGGTCTTCGACGGGCTCCCTCGGCGCATCGACGATCGTGTGTGGGGCATACGTCCCGACTCAATCAGCCAGGCCTTTGAGCGAGTCTGTAAGGCGGCCGGTATCGAGGGCCTGACCTTCCACGACCTCCGTCACGAAGCGACCTCACGGCTCTTTGAGAAGGGGCTCAATCCCATGGAGGTGGCGGCCATTACGGGCCATAAGACCTTACAGATGCTTAAACGGTATACGCATCTGAGGGCGGAGGATTTGGTGAACAGGTTGGGGTAAGGGAACATCTTTACGCTGTCTCCAGGCCACCGTTTCGGTCCGCTATGGAAGGATCCCTCGCGAGGGGGAAATCGTTAGGGGTATCCTATGACCCGAACCTATGAAGCTCCACCAGAGTGGGCGCCGCCACCGAAAAAGGTGGCATCGCCGACCTATTTGGGGGAGGAAGATATGCCAGTTATACACACAGCGGTTGGTCGAGCTCTCAGTACGTGGGAGCATACGGAATCTGCGCTTATCAAGCTCTACCAACTGCTATGTGAAACAAAATCACTCGCGGCATGCCGAGCATATGGAACAGCCGAATCTGTATTCGCGCGTTTCCTCGCTCAGAAGTATGCAGCGGAAGAATTCTTCGAAAATCGAGACACTGACGACCTTCGCCTCGTCGTTTCTTTGTTGAAAACCTACAATGACGCAGCTACCTATCGAAATCAAATAGCTCATGGGATGGCAGTTCAACCGCACGGCTTCGGTTATTTTTTATGTCCCGCATCGTACGCCTCACGAAGACGAGACACCCCTTACCAAGCGCAGTTATGGGGTCTTGGGGCGAGCTATTTCTACCGGACGGCAGAGATCGACCATTGTCGGGACCATTTCGAGGACATATTAAAGGCCGCCATGTCTTTGGTCCTATACTTGAACGACAAATATCAGGTCCTAGACCCCCGCGATCTACACCCATGACGAATAACGCCATTACGAAATCTGGAGTCACAAACTCAATTCCAGTTCGCTGGGATTGTGACCGTAATAAGCACGAGCAGAGCGCAGCCTCTCTTTGTTTGTCATCGCCTTAAGTGGGCATTAGCGGTCACTCTCTGGTACTCTACCGACATGCCTTCAGACCCTGCCCTCATCCAATCCTCGCTGCCGGGCTTCTGCCCGCTTGCGGCCGCCGTAGAGTCCTTAGCTCTCAATGGGGATATTGAAAACCGTGGCGCCATTTTTACCCGCCGAGAGGTGGTGGACTTTATTCTCGATCTTGTCGGCTATACCCCCGATCGCCCGCTCTCCGGTTATCGCCTACTTGAACCCAGCTTCGGCCATGGGGACTTCCTGCTTCCTGCGATAGAGCGGCTTTTGGAGAGCTGGAGGCGTTCGGGCGATACGGCGCATCCGTTTGAGCGTCTCGGATCCTCCATCAGAGCCGTAGAGATCCACCACGAGACGTTCCGCCGCACTCGTACGGAAGTCCTCGCCCAGTTGGTGGGTGCCGGCATCACGGTCCGCGTTGCGGAGACTCTCGCCGACTCATGGCTTATCCCTGGTGATTTTCTCCTGAACGATTTACCAGATCCGTTTGACGTGGTGGTCGGCAACCCCCCTTACGTGCGCCAGGAATTGATCCCCGACGTCCTCATGGCCGAATACCGTCGCCGCTACCGCACGATCTATGATCGCGCGGACCTATACATTCCTTTTATCGAGCGATCTCTGAGAAGCTTGGCGCAGGGCGGTGTACTCGGTTTCATCTGTGCCGACCGCTGGATGAAGAATCGCTATGGGGGCCCGCTACGCGAGCTGGTGGCAGACGCATTTCATCTGCGGGCCTATGTCGATATGACCGGTACACCGGCCTTCCACTCCGAGGTGATGGCCTACCCCGCTATTACTATAATTGCGCGGGAAGATCCGGGTGTCACCCGGATCGCTCATCGCCCGGCTATGGAAGCCCCGGCCCTGGCCGCCCTCTCTGCGGCGCTCACGGCACAACACGTAGTGAGCGACCACCCAGTACGCGAAATCGCGGCCGTGGGCGTGGGGGCCGCGCCCTGGCTGCTTGACACGCCCACCCAGACCGCCCTTGTGCGCCGATTGGAACGATGTCTCCCCACCCTTGAGGAGGCGGGATGCAAGGTCGGCATCGGTGTGGCAACTGGCGCCGACCGGGCCTTCATTGCCCCCCTTGATACGCTCGATGTCGAGTCCGACCGCAAGCTACCGTTGGTCACGACTCGTGACATCCGAGGCGGCACCGTCGTTTGGCAGGGTCTCGGCATCATCAACCCATTTGCCGATCAGGGCGGCCTGGTTTGTCTCGATCATTACCCCCGCTTAAAGCGTTACCTCGAGCGTCATAAGGACCTCATCGCCCGACGGCATTGCGCCCAAAAGACCCCGGCCCACTGGTACCGCACGATCGATCGCATCACGCCCGCATTGGCCTGCACGCCCAAGCTCCTGATTCCCGATATCAAGGGCGACGCGCATATTGTGTATGAGGACGGGCACCTCTATCCGCACCACAATCTGTACTTTATTACGGCGGAAGACTGGGATCTGCGTGCACTGCAAGCGGTCCTCCTCTCCGGCATTGCGCGTCTTTTTATCGCCACCTACTCAACACGGATGCGGGGCGGCTATCTGCGCTTCCAAGCTCAATACCTCCGGCGGATTCGGATACCGCGTTGGCGGGACGTCCCCGACCCCATTCGCCAGCAGTTGTGCGGGGCGGCCGAGAAGCAAGATCGCGTGGCTTGTAACCAGGCGATTTTCGACCTGTACGGCCTCTCAGCCGCTGAACGCGCGGTACTCGAAAACGGTACCGCCTGATGGCGCTGGATCTTCAGGACTACGAGCGCAAGGCCCAGGACGCCATACGGGCCTTTTGGGATAACAGGGAAAAAGCGCGACAGAAGCAGGTCGAGGCCGGCAAAACCGATCAGGGCGAACGCGCCGGCGTCACCGCAGGCAAGAACATGGATGGGTTTGTCGGCTTGATGGTCGACCTTGTCCGGGCTAATGGACTCGCGCAGGCGCAGATCCACCGCGAGCGCGCTGTCGTGACCTTGCCGGGGTATTTCCGGCCCACGAAACTGTGGGATCTCCTGGTTATTCACGACGGTCAGCTGATCGCGGCCATCGAAATGAAGAGCCAAGTGGGCCCTTCGTTCGGCAATAACTTCAATAACCGCACCGAAGAAGCGATTGGGACTGCGCATGATTTTTGGACGGCCTATCGTGAAGGTGCCTTCGGTCAACAACCACGACCCTTTGTGGGTTGGATGATCGTAGTCGAAGACACCGCGAAATCACGCTCACCCGTCCGGGATAAATCGCCCCACTTCCCGGTCTTTGCCGAGTTTCAGGGGGCCTCCTACCTCAAGCGCTATGATCTACTCTGCCAACGCCTTGTTCAGGAACAGCTGTACACGACCGCAGCCTTGATTGCCTCACCCCGTTCGGCCGTTACGAGCGGTCTGTATAGCGGCCTCTCCGACATGACAAACCTAAGGACCTTCATCGCGGGGTTCGCCGGGCACATCGCCGCTACCGCGGCCCGCGTTTCCCAATCCTAGTTCCTGAGCCATCCGCAGTAGGCCTCTTATCAGGTAATACTCGGGCCACGGCAAATTGCCCTCCAAAGACTCCACTGCCTTCTCGAAGTAGGAAACTGCATTGCGCTCGTCCGTTGCCATGTTCGCCTGGCCGCCTTGTGTGATGGTTGGTACGGTACCACACAGAATCGGCCACTCAAGCCCGTGAAATGGCGGCGAGAATATCCCCTAGACATGGTGGTATTCTTGAGCGCGCCACCAAGCACCCAAGGCTACTGGGTTTATGTGTAACTCCCCGGTAAATAATCGGCCAACCCGTCTTGAGGCGGACGGCCTAGTGCGATAAGCCGGGCATGGCTACGACAAAGAGCGGGACGTTACGCGGTGAGTTGCTGGCGGAAGGACTTCTCCAGGGGATACAGCCA